>CAZTVY010000115.1:0-8374 GCA_964617235.1 uncultured Rikenellaceae bacterium
AGGCAGAATTGCCACCAGCCATATTAGGAACGGTTGCCGCAATAATCTTAAACTGTTCTATCCCAGTGGAATCCCTTACCACCGGTACTGGTGCCGATGTGTTATAAACCCTTGATGTATTTGTGTTTGAATAAGGATAAACTTTGAAAAAATAAGCTGTAGTGTCGCCAAAATTTGTCCAGCCGTTATAGGTTTGTACACCGGCTAAAACATTGACCGCGCCAACGCCATCGTTAAGGTTATTATCATCGGTTACTACCGTTCCGTTTACAGGGGCGGTAAAACTGTTGTTTTTTGATGCTTTAATTAAATAGCCATCGGGGGCATCGGCTCTAAAACTAACCCAATTTGAGGTGCTGCCGGTAAGGGCTGAATTGGTTAACGTGCCATTATTCGCTAAGCTACTGGCATCGGTTACCGAGGTTAACCCGGTGTTGGTGCCACTTTCGATGCCCTGGTTGAATTTATAATAGGCTAAAAGTCCTGTTTCGGACGCAGAAAGTTCGTTATACATATTGGCAACAATCTCGGCTTGGGAGCGTACTTTATTCCAAACCCTGAATTCGTCTAATGATCCGTTAAAGTATAACGATGCAATGGAAGGGCGCCTACCCAAATCGAACGCGCTGGTGGTGTTTTGCAAAGATGTGCCAATGGCTCCGGCCCCACTTTTTGATAAAGGTACATCTACTCCATTAATGTACATCTTATATATCCGGTTGGTGGCATCGTAAACCACTGCCACATGAGTCCAGGTATTCAATGGCAAAACATTAACGGCATCTAAATAAACTCCTGTCGTAGGTATAAACCGAAGACTGTTAGCCCCTGCTCCTGCGGTGTGTATCTCCATTTGTTCCAAACCTTTACCACAAATAAACTGAACGTTTGAAGCAGATGCTGATGTCCATTTAACCCAAGTTTCCATGGTAAACGCGGTATTGCCACCATTGTCGAGGCTGCCATCGGGCACGGTGATGTAATCATTGGTTCCATCTAACGCAATGGCATTGCCCATGTTAAGCGACCTGGCATCGGTCCAGTTCAGGTTTATTAATTTATTATTATTGTTGGCCGTAAGATTACTAACGTGTGTAGCTGGAGTGGTTTTCAAATAGGTGATGGATGCGGCTGGAACCGTTCCATCGGTTTTATAATTTACATAATTGCCGGCATTGGTGTAAGGCCACATTTTAAAATAGTAGGTGGTGTTGCCTTTGGTTCCGGTAAAACCATTGAATTGCCGTAAATCCTGTGCTACTTTTACAACGGCGAAACCATCGCTTATATCGCTGTCCACCACTACATCGGTGCCATCAACCGGAGCGGTGAAGGTACTGCTGGTTGAGGCCATTAATACATAGCCCGCCGGTCCCTGACCGGGATTGACCCAATTGGAGGTTGCTCCCGATAAGGTAAACAAGCTTAAGGTGCCGTTAAAGGCATGGGTTGTGGCATCGGTTAAGGTAGTTACCCCTGAATTTGCGCCACCGGCCGTTCCCTGGTTGAATTTGTAATACGACAGTAAACCGCTTTCGGTGCCGGCCAATTCAACATACATGTTATTTTGAATTTCGGCCTGTGTGCGCACGGTTGTCCACATGCGAACCTCATCAATTGAGCCACTAAAGTTTAAACCACCCGATGCCCGGCGACCAATATTCAGAGTTGCAGAGCCATTAATATAGTTGGCTGCCGCAATGGCTGCCGAGTTTACCAATTGTCCGTTAACATATAGTTTTGCGGTGGTGCCATCGTAGGTTAAGGCCACGTGGTTCCACGAATTGGCGGGGACCGCCGAGGGCGATAAAATATCGAGCCAAGTGCCGCCATTGCGAAGGGTAAGCACGGGTTTGCCCTCGTACGAATGAATTTCAAAACCCGTATTGCTGTTGGTGGTTAACGTAGAAACCATGGCCATATCGGCCAACGATGCGGTAGAGTACCAAACTTCGGCGGTAAAGACGGCAGGGTTTTGCGAGCCTGTACAGGTTACAGCATCATCCAAACCATCGAAATTAAGCGCATTCGACATTAAACTTGGTATGCCATGGGCATCGTTCCATTTTAAGGTTAGCAGTCCGTTGTTGCTTGCCGTTAAACCGGTGGCCTGATTGGTGGGCTCGCCATATATCATGATTTTCCCATTAACCTGAGGAACAGTTCCATTGGTTTTATAAGTTATGGACGAACCGCTATTGGTATAAGGATAAATACTGAAATAATAAGTTGTTCCCGAAACAAAACCTGTCCACGCCGAATAGGCCTGAACAGCCGGCAAAACCTTAACCGCCCCGGCGCCATCGGCTAAATTATTGTCGATGCCTATTTCGGTACCATTAACCGGTGCGGTTATTGATGGCGATGTGGATGCCAAAATAACATACCCATCGGGTATTTGGGTCCCAGCAGCATCAGTCCAATTAAGTACAACATTGCCATTCACCCCACTGGCGATAAAATTAGTTACATGGTTGGTTGGTGCAGGTTTTATAGATACCATCGGAATTGTTTCGGTGGTGTTATAAATGATGTTGCTTCCCTTGTTAACGTAGGGTACAATCCTAAAGTAATAGGTTTGCGTTGCATTGGCATTAATCCATGAACTATCCTTTTGCACCCCTTGATCAACTTTTACTACACCAACATTATCAGTTAAATCTAAGTCGTTAGTTACATCTGTTCCATTCACAAGTGCTGGAAAACTGTTTGTATTCGAGGCTTGTATTACGTAGCCGTCAATATCGGAATCAGTATTTGAAGTTTGGTATCTTGTACCGTATTCATTATTGATTATTGTAGCATTAATTGCATTAGGTGTAGCATCATTAAGATTGTTCTCGCATTTGTAATATGCTACTAGGCCAGTTTCTGAACCAGTTAGGTTTAGGTTCATATCGCTTACAATCTGGGTCTGTGTCCGTGCTGTGGACCATATCGCCATTTCGTCAATTAGTCCTTCGTAACTTTCGTAATTGGTAGAATGGTCACGCCCAATAAAAAGATTTACTGTCGATGATGTTATATTGCCAGTTGTACTTTTTGATGCTACCAAAACTCCTGAAATATAAATACTTTGCGTTGTGCCGTTATAAGTGCCGCAAATATGACTCCAACTGTTTATTGGCAGGATACCCGAGGCAGTTTTTACTTCACTCCAACTGCCTCCAATATATAACCCAAAGCACAATTGACCCTGACTATTAAGGTACATTCTATATCCGCCATCAAGCGCCGCATTTTCTTTTTGAAAAATGCCACCATTATAACGAGCTGGGTTAACCCATGCTTCCAATGTAATTTGGTTGCCAGTAATATTAAAAAGCGTGTTATTACCACAATCGGCATACGATCTACAACTTTCATACGGCATACAATATTTACCTACTAAGGCATTACCAAATCGCTTAACATCGTTCCATTTTAATAAGAATTTATTATTTACAACATTGGCAATTAGATTGTTAGCGTGGTTTTTAGGAGCTGATTTTACTAAACTAATTTGGGCTGTAGGCGCATTGGTTGTATTATAATTCACGCTATTACTCCCATTGGTATAGGCAAATGCTTTAAAATTATAGGTTGTTGATGCTTTTGCATTTTTCCATTCGCTATAAAATTGTTTTCCTGCTAATACCTTAACGATTCCCGATCCATCCGATAAGTCATTGTCCTGAGTTAAAAAAGTACCGTCGGTAGGAGGAGTGAACGAGTTGGTTTCTGAAGCCATTATCAAATACCCATCAGGTATAACTGCGCCTACAGCATCATTCCATGTTAACATTATATTCTCGGCAACATTCTGAGCCATTAAATTTGAACATTGTCCGGTTGGTTCAGCTTTAGTTGTAATAGGGGTAAAAGTATATTTTTGGTTATCGTTTGGCATTCCTGGAAAGTAATGACTTTCAAATTCGGAACTCGCAATTGCATTTGCATTAAAACTACTAACCGATAAATAATCGCCTATATTACTAAACGCCAATCCTATTGATGCTTCTACATCATACTGAGTAAAATACTCTTCTTGCGTCAAATAATACATTTCAATTTTATTTGAAGTCTCATAAAGCTTAATTTGTATGCAAACATCGTTATTGGTGTAATTGTGAAACTTCCAACAGTACCATTCAAAAGTAAAGACTCTGTTAGGTGCTGTACCCGAGGTTGCATAGCGAGCAACTGAACTTGCTTTGTAAGATTTATCGTTATCATAGTACAGGGCTCCAATAAGTGGGCGCATAGGACAATTAGTCAAATTGCCATTTCTCCAGCTAGATACATCACTTTCTGTGAGGCTGGTATTAAAAGTAATATACCCAGAAACGCTTGCCAATATTTGAGTGTAATCAATACCATCAAACTTAAACGAAAAACCTAAGTTAATAGGATCGCTTATTTGATTATCGTAAAGCTCAAGTGTAACCTCTGTTCCGGAAATTGGAACATATGGTGCGGTTGATGGCGTAAATGTATAATTGCTTTGCGAAAAAGCCGAGAGTTGAAGGGTTATAAGTAGTATAAACCCTATTCGGCGAATAATTGAACTCATCTGTAGCATATTGTAATTGTGATTTGTGCAGATTAATTTTAGGGTAACAAAATTAGATTTTGAATCACATCTCCTTTTATCAATCCATACAATCTGATTTGTAAATCGACAAAAACATCATTTTTTGATAAAAGGGATGATTGAGAAATTGAACGAATGTTTTATTGGTTGAGAGGTTGTCTTGCCAAAAGAAAAAAGTCCTCTGATTTTAGAGGACTTTTATATTAAAGAGGTTTGTTGTTACTCTTTTACCACTTTAATTGTCTTTATCTTATCGTCAGATATTATCTTAATGATGTATGTGCCTGTTGGCAAATTCTTAATACTTATTTGATTATCTCTTGGTTCTGTCATTTGAACTAGTTCTCCTTTTAGGTTGTAGATTTTAATTTTAGCCTTTGGGTCGATATCTTTAAAATTAACTATTCCGGTGGTTGGGTTGGGGTAGATAGTTATCCCCGAGCCTTCGGTAGTTGGAACGCTTGTAGATAGAGTTGTGAAGAATAGTTCATTCCCATAAGCAGTTCCTGCACTATTAGTAGCATACGAGCGTATATGGTACTTTACATTAGGTGTTAGTCCGTTGATGGTTTGACTAAAAGCCCCCATTCCAGAGCCAACCTCGACATTACTATTAAGTATGGTTGGATTTGCCGATGTGCCGTAAACAAAACCTCTTATAATGCTTTCCTCCCCACCATGGCTTGTAAGATCGCCATATACATCTACGGTTGAACTGGTGATGTTTTGAATTGAAGTAGTGTTTACATTTCCTAGTATGGTGTTAACATGAAGCGTACCATTTTCAAGGGTTAAATTGTAATTGTTATCCGATCCTCCTGATAATTCTATAGGATAGGTTCCGCTGATGCTATTTTGAGTTGCAGAACAGCTTATTGTTGGAAGATTATCGATTACAGCCTTGTTGTCGTTGTAAGCAAATCCATCGAATGATAAAGTTATTTCTGGGTTAGTTTCACCATAGTTTTTCGATTTGTTTTCTGCCTTAACTATTAGGTTTTTCTTACTAATAGTGAAGTTTGCTTCTTGGAATGCAATGTTATAGTTATTGCCTGCCGATAGAGTTCCTTGTTGAATGGTGTATGTTCCAACATTATCGCCTGCGGTTCTGGATACAGTTCCTGTGAAATTGTCGCCATTTAAAAGATTTGTGTCAAATTGGTAGGTTAGCGCAGGATCGGCCTCTCCATAAACCTTACTGTTTGAGGTTGCGGTTATGTTAATCGATTTTGGGGCTACAGTCAACTGCTGACTTACCATTGATGCGGGGTAATAATTTTCATTACCGGATTGATTTGCATAAACGGAACATGTTCCAGCTCCTATAATGTGCACGATTCCGTTTTCAACGGTGGCTACATTGGGATTGCTGCTTGTGAACGTTACCGCTAATCCACAAGTTGAAGTGGCTGACAGTGCAAAGTCGGCATCGCCATATGTTTTTGTAGCAAGGGGATCGAAGGCAATGGTTTGACTGGCTTTATTTACCGTTAATATCTGGCCCACTTCCGTTGCGGGATTGTAATTACTATCGCCAGTTTGACCTGCAGTTATGGTGCAGGTTCCAGCACCTACAACATGTACAGTTCCGTTTTCAACCGTTGCGACATTGGGATTGCTGCTTGTGAATGCCACCGACAATCCGCTAGTTGAAGTGGCAGTCAAAGAAAAGTCGGGATCGCCGAAGGTTTTTTCTGGCAGGGCATTGAAGGTGATGGTTTGTCCGCTTTTGTAAATAGTAAGGCTTTGAGTTTTGGTGGCAACGTTGTAATTTTCATTTCCTAAAGCTGTAGCAGTGATATTAGCCGTACCTGCAGACACCATATGGATTTTGCCGTTTACAATAGTTGCTACATTAGTATTATCAGAAGAGAATGTAATTGGTACACCGCTGTTAACTGAAGCAATAATGTCAAAATCGCTATTTCCATAGGTATTAGCAAAATTATAGGAAGTTGGATCAAAGGAAGGAAAAGTAATAGTTTGGTTTGCTTTAGAAATTACAAAAGCATCAACTTCTCCAACGGTAATATTCTGAAAATTTGGATTGGTTATGGTAATTGAAGCATAAATCCTAACATCGCCTACAAATCCTTGAATGCCACAAATTGTTGAACTAGCATTAATGGTGGTTGTAGTTCCTCCTGTTTTAACGCATTGAATATTGTATGAAATTGTTGCAGGTTGACTTAACACAGCAGAGGGAGGAATTGATCCGTTTAAATTTATACAAATAGTTGGTTGGTAACTTATATCAGGTAATGAGGTAAAAACAAATTTACTCATATCTGGAACGAATTTATTTACAGTTAGAGTTCGCCCAACCTGAGGTGCTGCATTGTAATTGGCATTACCTGCCTGATCGGCATAAATGGTACAGGTTCCTGCTCCAACAATATGTACAGTTCCATTTTCAACAGTCGCCACATTGGGATTGCTGCTTGTGAACGTTATCGCTAATCCGCTATTTGAAGTGGCAGTCAATGAAAAGTTGGGATCGCCGAAGGTTTTTGACGATAGATTTCCAAAGTTTATGGTTTGGTCTGCTTTTATGACCATTAAAGTTTTTCTGACTGTTTTTGCAACCCCATAAATCTCGTTGCCTTTTTGGTTTGCATAAATATTACAGATACCAACCCCCATTATATGAATTTTTTCATTTACAATAGTTGCAATAGTTGAATCGTAACTTTTGTAAATAATAGGTAATCCAGATGAAGTGGTCCCTACTGGGAGAAAATCAGGATCCCCAAAAGTCTTAACCGTAATACTGTCTATTTCTATAACATTAGGCTCTTTAACAATAAGGGTTTGACGAAAAGTGGGCAATGGCTTAAATTCAGCATTGCCGACCTGATTTGTTTCAATTGTTGTTGAGCCTAAACCAACAATATGCACTTTACCATCTACAATTGTTGCAACTCCACTATTAGTGCTAGTGTATGTTACAGGTAAACCGCTTGTTGCAATATGACCTAAATCGAAGTCTTCATCGTTTAATGATTTGTATAAAGTTGGTGATGAATATTCAACGAAATTGTAATTATCTCCTATCCATTTTGTTCCATCATTTTCTATTGAAACAATACCTCTTTCATTAAATCTAACCCATTTATTATCATTGTATTTTATTGTATTATAAGTAAAGTTTCCACCAAACCATTTATTGTTTTCAGAATCTATTGATATACTTCCAAATTCTTCGTGCTTAAATATTTCCCGTGTATGTTGCATATTTCCTAATAGTCGTCCTGATTCAAGTATTCCAGATCGCATTTGTGCTTTATATGTTTTCCCTGTTTTATCAGTAGCGTACGAAAAAGAAAATAAGGAGTAGAATAATCCATTCTGAAAAGAATATCCAAAATCTATTGTTCGATTAACAAGATATTCAGTTTTACCTGAATAGTACCGACCTCCGATTGGTATTGAGATCATACTGGGATAACTATTCCCATCAAAATTACATGATCTTAATTGCATTTTTGTTTCGCATATATTAAAATTTTTAATGGAATCCCAATAACAGTTAACTTGATAATAATGACGCTCAAAACCATAACGCAACCAATTATAATCATCACAATTAGTTACACCATTGCCCAGTGGGTTTCTCTGGAAAGGCTCATAGTTATTAACATTTGAACCAGGGTATCCAACTAAAATATTTGCATACTTTTTGGGTGCATGTTCGAGTGCCTCAGTTTTATGTATAGTAAAGTGTAATCCTTGAATCTTATTTCCTGGAATGACATTTGGAATAAATTGATACTTTTGACCATCAACAGCAGTGGGGGTGGT
>CAZTVY010000116.1:0-8370 GCA_964617235.1 uncultured Rikenellaceae bacterium
GATTTCCATTGCTTGCGATAGCATCTATATGCGTAAGGGTGGAAGTATTGGTGCTGCTACGGTGGTTGACCAATCAGGAAATGTTGTGCCAGATAAGTTTCAATCGTTTATGCGAAGCACAATGCGTGCAACTGCCGAGGCAAAAGGTCAGGATACAATTGTTGTAGGAAAAGATACCATTCTCAAATGGCGTCGCGACCCACATATTGCCGAGGCAATGGTTGACCCTTCCATATATATAGAAGGTATAATTGATACCGGAAAGGTTTTGACATTTACAGCCGATGAGGCAATTAAGCATGGTTATTGCGAAGGAAAAGCCGAAACTGTTGACGATTTGCTTAAACAGGCGGGAGTGACAGAGTACAAATTGGCTGAGTTTAGACCATCGTTGCTCGATAAGATTATAGGTTTCCTAACAAATCCAATTGTTTCGGGATTGCTTATAATGGCAATAGTTGGTGGTATTTACTTTGAACTTCAATCGCCCGGAATTGGTTTCCCTCTTGGATTGGCTGTGCTTGCAGCAATACTCTATTTTGCACCACATTACTTGGAGGGTTTGGCCGAGCATTGGGAGTTGTTGCTATTTATAATAGGTGTAATTCTAGTTCTGGTCGAAATATTTGCCATACCCGGATTTGGTGTAACAGGTATTAGCGGAATAATTTTGATAGTTGCAGGCTTAACACTTGCGATGATTGATAATGAACTTTTCAAGGGTACTGGTTCATTCCCTATAATAGCTATTGTTAAACCATTCGGTGTTGTGGTTGCCGCAGTATTTCTTGGATTGACAGGAGGAATTTTGCTAAGCAAGAAGTTCCTGACTTCATCTATGTTTCCAAACCTAGCATTGCACTCTGAGTTATCGGGCAAAGATGGATTTGTTGGAGTTGACCTTAATATAAAGAGCAAGGTAGGAATGGACGGCGTTGCAATAACTGTGTTACGCCCATCGGGGAAGGTGCAAATTGATAATGAGTGGTTCGATGCAATGGCAGAATATGGCTATATTGAAAAGGGCGAGAAGGTTAAGGTTGTTAAGGACGAGGCAGGCCAACTATACGTTGTAAAAATGGATTAATTCTAGCATCAATGGAAGGAATCAGTATCAGAGATTTCGACAAGCACGATTTTGATGGCTTAACTGAACTTTGGGGATTAACAAATCTTGGAAATCCTCAGCGTGGCGATAATCTTGATATTATCTTGCAAAGCATATTGATGGGTGGTAAAATGCTTATTGCGGTTAATGCTGATGATAAGGTTATTGGTACAAGTTGGATGACCTTTGATGGACGAAGAATCCATTTGCACCACTTTGGTGTACACCCCGATTATCAACGTAAAGGAATTGGGCGATTATTGGTTAAAGAATCGTTGCGATTTGTAAAGCAAAAAGGATATCAGGTAAAGTTGGAAGTTCACCAATCAAACATAGCGGCAATCAACTTGTATAAGCAGTTTGGTTTTACTTTTCTGGGCGATTACGATGTTTACATTATTCGGGATTTGAGTTCGATAGGGTAATTTATAGTGAATAATGTAGAATTTAGAATGATGAATTTGTAATTTTAAAGTTCTTGCCCTGTAAGGGCTCTAGCCATAGCCCCGAGTTTCAACTCGGGGATTGCAAAGGGATACATTGAAATGCGATGCAAGTAATAGCGTTTGTTTGAAATGATATGGAATATTTGCATCGCAACAAAAGAAATTTTGGTATCAAACTAAATCATTATAAACACTAATGATTAATCTTTTTGCGATACTCAGAGTCAAAACCAAAACCTAAATTCAATAACTATGAAACAACTACTACTATTCCTTGCTGTATCAATATTTACCACAACCTATGCGCAAACCGATTCAATAATTGTCCTTAACAAACCCACCGAGGTTAAAGGTAAAACCGTAATGGAGGCATTTGCCAGCAGGGCGTCGGTTCGGGAATTTTCATCAGAGGAATTGTCCTTGCAGGATATTTCTGATTTACTTTGGGCTGCCAATGGAATTAACCGACCAACAGAAGGAAAAAGGACTGCTCCAACAGCAATGAACTCACAGGATGTTGATATTTATGTTGTAATGAAAGAGGGCTCGTACCTATACGATGCTAAAAATCATAAACTCATTTTAGTTGATGCGGCCGATAACCGAGCAATGGTGGCTGGAACTCAAAAGAACTTTGCCAATGCACCTCTTTTCTGTGTAATGGTTTCCGATATATCTCGATTTACTCGCGGCGACGAATCGCAAAAAATGCCTTGGGCTGCAATGGATGCTGCAATGGTATCGCAGAATATAAACCTATTCTGTGCTGGCGTAGGACTTAAAACTCGTCCTCGAGTTTTTATGGAGGTTGATAACCTACGTAAAGCATTAAAATTAAGTGCAACTCAACATCCAATGATTAATAATCCTGTAGGGAAATAGATTTAATTATTAGTATTCAACGCTGTCAGGGTTTTGAACCCTGACAGCGTTTTTGTTTGTAACCAGATTAATATTTATCAATTTATTGAACAAAATTGGGAGGGTTTTGTAATTTAGTACAAAAACCACCCTTTTATGGAGCGGGAAATATACAGCACCAAACGTAAAGCATTATCGCTTAACCTTGATTCATCGAAATATGGCACCATAGCCGAGATTGGCGGAGGGCAAGAGGTTGCCCGTGCCTTTTTTCAGGCAGGAGGTGCATCTGGAACAATCGCAAAAACTATTTCGGCTTACGATAAAACCTTTAGCGACCACCTCTACAGCAAGGGCGATAAGGGGCGTTATGTGTGCCTAACCCGTTTGGAGCAAATGCTCTGCACTGAGTACGATGAATTGCTTACGGTTATTGGTCAGGATAGGAAAGAGGGTGTTCGTTTTTTTGCATTTGCCAATACTGTTGAAACACTGAACTTTAAGAAAGATAATCAAGGACATGGATGGCTTGGTGTACGCTTTGAACTTAGCAAAGCTGGTTGTCCGAACGATATCGTAATTCACGTTCGACTACTCGAAAACGATGCAATTCTTCAGCAGTACACACTGGGAACACTTGGTGTAAACTTGATATATGCTTGTTTTAACTATCACGATAGACCCAATGTATTTTTGCAGTCGTTGATGGATAACTTGTCGAGCGATAGGGTAGAGATAACAATGGCTCGAATGACTGGTCCTGATTTATCGTGGGTTGATAACAGGTTGCTCAGCGTGCAGTTGGTGAAGAATGGGATGACTCCAGCAATCATTTTTGACCGTTTTGGAAAGGTTCAGGAGCCCGATGATATGCTATACAAGAAGAATGCCCTGCTGCTACGTGGTAGGTTCAGACCAATCACCTACGTTGGTTTCGATATTCTTAAATCGTCATACGCGCATTTTAAACAGAATGCAGCCTTTACATCGGAGAATACGCTTCAAATCTCGGAAATCACTCTAAACAATTTACTCGACGAGGGCGAAATCAACGAGCGCGATTTTCTTGATAGGGTTGATATTCTCAACGGAATGGGACAAAATGTGATGATATCGAACTTTAAGGAGTTCTACAAACTTGTGGAGTATTTTGGGCGGTTTAAGCATAAAAACCTTAGAATCATTATGGGCGTTCCAACCTTTGCTAAGGTTATGGACAAGAATTACTATACAGGGCTGGCTGGAGGGCTGCTTGAAGCTGTCGGAAAAATGTTTCCATCCAGAACCAAGTTCTATATCTATCCTGCACTAAATAGGCAGACAAAAAAACTAATGGGAACCGATGATATAGCGCTGGCTCCCGATGTAATGCATATTTACCAATACTTACTTGAGAATGCTCTTATTGTAAACCTTAAAAATGTTAAGCAGGAGTGGCTTAGCATCGATTCAAACGAGGTGTTACAGTTAATTCACAATGGCGATACCCGATGGGAAACTATGGTGCCAAATTACGTTGTAAAGAACATTAAGGAGAAAAAATTGTTTGGATATGCTAAAGATAGTGACAAGTGACAAATGACAAGTTACTTAAAATGTAGTTGTAAAGTCACAATTCACCCGTCACTAGTCACTAAAAATATTAAAAATGGATAAATACTTAAGCAATATCGACCCGCAGGCAATAGAAAGTTTATACCAATTGTGGAAAGCAGATTCTAACTCTGTTGAGCTGCAATGGCAAAAGTTTTTTTTAGGTTTTGAATTTGCATTAGCTAATTATAAGGACTCTGGAATGGATATTTCGGACTCCGAATTCAAAGTTATTAAACTAATAGAGGGTTATCGGTTACGTGGACATCTATTTACTAAAACAAATCCAGTCCGTAATCGTAGGAAACATACACCAACCTTGGATATTGAGAATTTTGGATTAACTACTGCCGATTTACAGAAAACATTCCAGGCAGGTAAGATTATTGGTATTGGAGCAACAACTCTCGAAAAAATTATAGAACACCTCAATAACACCTATTGCCGTAGCATTGGAGTGGAGTATATGTACTTGCGAGACCCCAAGTATGTTGAGTGGATTCAGTCAAGAATTGAAAAATCGGCCAATAAAACCGAGTTTACTGTCGAACAGCGAAAACATATTTTTCATCACTTAGTTCTTGCCGTTGGTTTTGAGCAATTTATTCATCGTAAGTTTATTGGGCAAAAGCGATTTTCGCTAGAGGGTATTGAGGCATTAATTCCAGCCTTGGATACTACCATTGAGCATGGCTCTGAGTTTGGCGCCGAGGAGTTTGTAATAGGGATGGCGCATCGTGGACGGTTGAATGTCATAACCAACATAATGGGTAAGCCCTACGAGAATGTTTTTGCTGAATTTATGGGCGAAAAGTACGACGATGAATCATCGTTGGGCGATGTGAAGTACCATTTAGGTTATAGCAATACAATTACAACCGATAAAGGCAAGAGTATTCGATTGAATCTTGTTCCAAATCCATCGCATTTGGAAACCGTTGGCCCAATTGCCGAGGGAATATCAAGGGCAAGAATTGAGAAATTCTACAGTAACGATTTCAGCAAACTGATACCGATTATAATACACGGCGATGCTGCTGTGGCCGTGCAAGGAGTAGTTTATGAAACACTACAGATGTCGCAGCTTGCGGGCTATACCAATGGAGGAACAATTCACCTTGTGCTAAATAATCAGGTTGGTTTTACAACCAATTATATTGATGCCCGAAGCAGCACGTACAGCACCGATGTGGCAAAGGTTATACGTTGTCCTGTTTTCCACGTTAACGCCGATGACCCAGAGGCATTAGTTCACACCATTCGTTTAGCCGTAGAGTACAGGCAGACTTTCCATACCGATGTTTTTATTGATATTCTGGGGTATAGGCGATATGGCCACAACGAGGGTGACGAGCCACGCTTTACCCAACCAGTTCTCTACGATTTAATTGCCAAACATCCTAACGTTAGGGATTTTTACGCATCAAAATTGATTGATAAAGGTGTAATCAATGCCGACGAAGTGAAGGTGGAGAAGCAAAAGTTCGATACGCTGCTCGAGGAACGTTTGGAAATTGCCAAGAGCAACACCAAAATAAAGATTTTGAAGTTTTTACCCGAAACTTGGAAGGATTTTAGATTCTCAAATTCTGCCGATTTTGTTGAATCGCCAGAGACGAAAGTTTCGGTAGATAGTATCAATAAGGTCGCAAAGGCTTTAAACACATTGCCTGCCGATAAGGAGTTTTTCAAAAAGTTAACAAAGATAATTGAGGAGCGTGCAGAGCTAATCAAATCGGGCAAGGTGGATTGGGCTTTGGGTGAGTTAATTGCCTATGGCACTTTATTGCTGGAGGGACATCGTGTACGTTTAAGTGGACAGGACTCGGAACGTGGAACATTCTCGCATCGACACTCAGCCTACAACGTAGCAAATACCGAGGAGAAATACTTTCCATTGAATCATATCGACCCAAATCAGGCACAATTCACAGTGCTTAACAGCCTGTTGTCAGAATACGGTGTGATGGGATTTGAGTATGGCTACTCCGTTGCATTGCCCGAAGCGCTTACAATTTGGGAAGCGCAATTTGGCGATTTTCATAATGTTGCACAGGTGATTATTGACCAGTACATCAGTTCTGCGGAGGATAAATGGGGATTACAGTCGGGATTGGTTTTGCTGCTTCCTCACGGATTCGAGGGGCAAGGACCAGAACATTCAAGTGCAAGGATTGAGCGTTTTCTCACGCTGACAGCTCGAAACAATATGCAGATAGCCAACTGTACAACAGCAGCAAACTTTTTCCATATTCTGCGTCGTCAGGTAAAACGCGATTTTCGAACTCCGTTGGTAGTGTTCACGCCAAAGAGTGCTTTGCGCCATCCTCAAACAATATCTGAAATTGGTGAGTTAACCAACGGTAAATTCCACGAGGTTATTGACGATAGCAATGTTGATGAGAAATTGGTTAGTAGAGTTGTATTCTGCTCTGGGAAAATCTATTTTGATTTGTTGCAGCGTAAGCAGGAGTTGGAGGTGAAAGATATTGCACTTGTTCGGGTTGAACAACTTTATCCTTTCCCTACAGGCCAAATAGAGCGAGTTATTGATAGATATCCCAATGCAAAGAAGTGGCTTTGGGTTCAGGAGGAGCCTCAAAATATGGGTGCTTGGAATTTTATCAAGGAAAATCTTACACAAGTACCATTGGAGTTGATTTCGAGGGCACCGAGTGGAAGCCCGGCTGTTGGTTTAAGTAAGATTCACGCCATTGAACAGGCCGATATTATTGGCAAGGTGTTCCGTAAATGTACCTGCGAACTAAAGAATAAGTACTGTGGATTGCAATGCGAGGAAGGCTCTAAACGATTCGAACGCCAAAAGCAGCACGAGTACCTTGAGAAAAAGAATTTAGAAAATAGAGTATAGAATAACTATTGTAAATGTCATGATGAGCTTGTCGAAGCATCTTTTTTAGGATTTCTCGCTTTCGCTCGAAATGACAAGGAAATAATTAATTACCTATGATAATTGAAGTTAAAATTCCAAGTCCCGGTGAGTCAATTAGTGAGGTTGAGTTAACCCGCTGGTTGGTTGAAAATGGGGCAATAGTCACTAAAGACCAAGAGGTTGCCGAAATAGAATCGGAGAAAGCATCTCTTCCAATAATTGCGCCTGAATCTGGAAAAATAAATATACTGGTTGGACAAGGTAGCGTTGTTGCCGTAAATGCCATTGCTTGTACAATTGACACTTCAGTTGCTAGTAGTGCAGAGGCAAAAAACACATCAGTTGAGACTGCACCTCAGGTAAAATATGAAGTTAAACCAAAGGAAACAACTCCAAAAGCCGAGGTCACGTTAGTTGAAGGAAATATCAAAGTTACGCCTTTGGCAAAACAGATTATGGCTGACAGTAATCTTTCAGTTGATGATATAATAAATGGATTGCGACGAATCTCTGCCCACGATGTTGAGTTGGTTAAGAATCAATCTAACCAAACAACCTCAATACCTGTTCAATCAAGGGTTTCAACCGAAAGGGTAGAGGAGCGCACTAAGATGTCGCAGTTAAGGAAGAAAATTAGCGAACGCTTGGTTTCGGTTAAGAACCAAACGGCAATGCTAACAACCTTCAACGAGGTAGATATGAGTCGAGTAATGGAAATACGTGCTAAGTATCAGCAAGAGTTTAAAGAAAAGTACGGAGTTAAGCTGGGTTTGATGTCGTTCTTCACAAAAGCAGTTGTTGAAGCGCTAAAACTTCATCCTATGACCAATTCCTTTATTGATGGTGAGGAAATTGTTACACCAAACTATTACGATATTGGCGTTGCAGTTCAGGCTCCAAAAGGCTTAATGGTTCCTGTTCTTAGAAATGTTGAGAGTATGAGTTTTGCCCAAATTGAGCAGGGAATTCAAGAATTAGCAAATAAAGCCCGTTCTGGAAAAATTACTCTGGATGAGTTGAATGGGGGAACATTTACAATCACCAATGGCGGAATTTTTGGCTCAATGCTATCAACTCCAATATTAAATCCACCCCAATCGGGCATTTTGGGAATGCATAATATAGTCGACAGGCCAGTAGCAGTAAACGGCAAGGTTGAAATCCGACCAATTATGTATGTAGCCTTATCGTACGACCATAGAATAATCGATGGCAAAGACTCAGCTTCATTCCTAATGGACATTAAGCGAATGATTGAAAATCCGGAAACAATAATGTTTGGAGGTGATAGTTTGGATAAGACTTTAATAGGATTGTAAAATAAAAAAGCGGCTTTAAAGGCCGCTTTTCTTTTGATGTACTATGTTGTTAGTTGTTAAACTCCTCAATCTCAAAGGCTAATTTCATAACCTTACTTATTCTACCCTCGGTATCCCTAACAGGAATATAGGTTTCCAGCAACTCAATGG
>CAZTVY010000117.1:0-8332 GCA_964617235.1 uncultured Rikenellaceae bacterium
GGTTTATGAGATGGGCGATTCATCGTTTTTTACACTGAAGTACCTTGGAATTAGTAAGTATAGCACAGGATTATACTATCAATCAATACCTGATTTTGAGAAGGCTTTTGAGCGCGATAGTTCTGATAGTTTCATGAATTTTGTGTACTCTTCGTCGTTATTTCAGATTGGGGATAGGAAGCAGGCATTAAAAATTGCTGATTATACAGAGCGTATGCTTACTCCCGATAGTTCGTTAGTTGCAGTAATTTATGATTTGAAGGGTGATATTAATTTTGAGAATAGAGACTATGCTTTGGCAATTGAGTGTTACGAAAAAGCCCAGAATTATTCGAAAGACGAACATGAATTTATCTTCAAAATTGGTAAATCTTACTACTTTGCGAAGGATTATAACACTTCAACTAACTATCTTAATGATTATTTAGTAAAGGTTGATGATGGCAGCGAGAAGTCGAAGTCAAGAAGTAGTATTTGGTTAGCAAAGCATTACCTTGATAAAATAAAAGAGGAGATTTTCTTTAGGGATACTCTTTAGCCTGTATATCAACCTTTACAGTTGATAATTAAGTACCCTTACAGGTTCAATGCCTAATGGCGACACTTTAACCTGTAAGGGTATTATTTCAACCCCACTATTGGCGGCAGTTTTTAGTTTACTTGCATATTTTGGGTCAATATCTATCGCAGGGGTGAAAATCTCAACATCCATACGCTGGATAATGTATAGCATAACGGCTCTATATCCTTCGGATTTTGCCTTAATAAGCGTTTCGAGGTGTTTCTGTCCACGTTCAGTTACAGCATCAGGAAATCGGGCGTAAACACCATCCTTTAGGGTGACATTCTTCACCTCTATAAAGCATCTCTCATGGTTATTCTCAGCGTAAACATCGAATCGGCTATCGCCATATTTTGCCTCAGGTTTGATTGTTGTATAGCCCGATAGCTGGGGTAGTAAATTATTCCTGAGAACTTCCACTGCCAGTTTATTCGGATTCGATGTGTTTATTCCAACCCAACTGCCATTAATCACTATCATCTCCCAGGTATAGCGGGTTTTTCGGGCAGGATTCATGCTGTCGGAGATATAAACCTCGGCACCTTCCTCAATGCAACTTTTCATTGAGCCAGAATTGGTGCAGTGGGCTGTAATTATTGAGCCATCATCGAGTTTGATATCGGCAAGGAAACGCTTGTAGCGTTTAATTAGGGAGCCGTGAACTAATGGATTTTTGAATTGCATAAAATGATTTGCTAGAAGAATGATTCGTCGAAATTAACAAGGTAAACCTTGTTGGTGGCTCGGGTTATTGCAGTGTAAAGCCAACGGAGATATTCCCGTGTTAACATTTCAGGCTTAAAAAAGCCTTGGTCTATGAAAATGTTTGGCCACTGACCGCCTTGAGCTTTATGACATGTTACAGCATAGGCAAACTTAACCTGCATTGCATTAAAAAATGGGTCTTCCTTAATCTTAGTCAACTTTGCCTTATGGGTTTTGATATGCGAGTAGTCGGTTGCTATTTGATGATAAAGATTTTTCATGTGTTCCGAACCCAGCGAAGGGCCATCCATCATCAATGAGTCTAGAATAATTCTCACATCAATTAGTTGTTGGTTATCGTCCAGAAGTCTTATAGTTACATCAGCAAACCTAAAACCGTACATTTCATACCTTTTTCCAATTCTGGTTACTTCAACTACATCGCCATTTGCAATAAAACTAATATCGGGGATATCATCAACCCAGAAGTAACTGTTCCGGGCAACCATTAGGTAATCACCAACAGAAAGTTCTTCTTCATGAAAAAGAATTCTCGACCTTATTCCATTATTATACCTGTTAGCCCTTTTGTTAGAGTAACATACTACGACGTTTCCTTCGCGTCCGTTTTTATTATATTCTTCAGATAGGTATTCGAGCAATTCTCCTCCAGTAATTTTTTCAATATCATCGAAACCTTCAACCGTAAATTTAGGCGTTTCAATTATCCCTGAGTCCAGCATTGTTCTTATTAATGTTGCGTTATGAAGTATGCCCGAATCGGATTGTTGACGAACCACTTCGTTCAAGAAAAACTCTTTCACATCTAGGTTAAAATTGGCCAATTCAGAGTAATTAAGTGCGGGGCTAATATCCAGTCCAATAGGGGGGAGCTGCGCTGTATCGCCTACGAGTATTAAGCGACAGTTATTTCCTTGTCGAACAAACTCTATCAAATCCGACAATAATCTTCCTGAGCCAAAAGCGCTATCTTCAAAGGAATAGTCTGATAGCATGGAGGCCTCATCAACAATAAAAATTGCATTGGTCAGTTTGTTGTAGTTTAAAACAAATTTTCCCATGCCTTCCTTCATGCTTTTTTGTCTGTAAATGCACTTATGGATTGTATGGGCTTTTGCACCGGAATACTCTGTGAGGACTTTTGCTGCACGTCCTGTTGGAGCAAGGAGTTCGAATTTAACTTTTAGTTTCTCTAAAGTTTTAACATAACCAGCAATAATTGATGTTTTACCAGTACCTGCATAACCTTTTAGTAGAATACAGCTATCGGTCTTGGGGTTTACAACAAAATTTGCCAAACCGTCTATAGCTGCTATTTGCCCTAGGGTAGGATTAAAGTTTAAATGTGAGAGTATCTCGTTTTGAATCTTATTTTTAAGCATTGGGGCAAATAAAATTTTACTTTGAGCTTCGAATTTAATTATATGTTATTAAATTTGCAGGCAAACTTAAACCAATTATTGCAAAATGAAAACAGTTTATCAAATCGTTCTAGCGATAGTAATAGTAGTTGTAGCCTATTTCGTATATGAGAGCATAATGGCTCATATTCGCTTTGAGAAGGAAAAAAACAAACGTTACGATGTAACTATTCAACGTTTAAAAGATGTTAGAACTGCTCAGGTGGCATACCGTTCGCGTTATAGTAAATACACAGGTAGTTTTGATACTCTAATTACATTCTTAAAGGAAGGACAATTTAAGGTTGTAAAACAAGTTGGATCTGAGGATGACTCTTTAGCAGTTGCTCAGGGTAAAGTTTATCGCGATACCATTTTAGTTTTTGTACGTGATAGTTTGTTTAAAAACTATGTTGTAGATTCATTACGTTTTGTACCTTTCTCTGGCGGAGCACAGTTTGAACTTGCTGCTGGTGAGATTGAAACAGGTTCAAAGGTTAAGGTTAAAGTTTTTGAGTGCAAAGCTCCAAGTGAAGTTATTCTAAAAGGTTTGGATCGTCAGGAAATTATTAATATGAACGATTTAGCCAAGAAACTTGAAAAATATCCTGGTTTAAAGGTTGGTTCAATGACCGAGGCTACAAATAACGCTGGTAACTGGGAGTAAACTTACCCTATGGATTTGCTAGAACTAATAGACGAAACTTTCGATAAAGATAGAACCGAAACTTATGAATTATCCATTCAGGTTAGCCTGAATGGATTTTCATTTGCGGTTAAGGATACCATTCGCAATACTTTTATAGTGTTGATTTCTAAGCCTTTTTCAGGAGCTGTAATAACACACGATAACTGGTATCCAGTAATTGAAGGAATCGTTAAGGAATTCCCCTTTTTAAATCAAAAGTTCAAAAAAGTATTTTTTTCCTATACATTATCTCCATTCACAATAGTACCCAAGGATTTTTTCGATATTCAACGTATTAAGGATTTGTTTGATCTTACTCATTCCTTACCAGAACATTTTGAGTTACGATATACATCAATTAGCAATGGCGAGAGCTTTGTGGTATTGTTTGCCATGCCTTATACCTTGAGTTCTGCGTGGTTAAAAATTCAACCAAATACAATTTTTTTAATTCAATCCTCATCATTATTTGTTGGTTTTGGTAAGAGCAAGTATGAGAATTTTGTTCAAGTATATTTTGAAGAAACACAAATGACCATTGTGTATCATAAAAATGAAAAACTCATTGCAGCCAATGCTTTTACCTACATGCACACAAATGATGCACTTTATTACATTTTAAGTTTTTGTAATTCTATTACGGATAATTTTGCATCAATTCAGTTAAATATACTAGGCGATTCATTTAATAATAATGAACTTGTAAAGGGGCTAAACAAGTCGTTCAGTAATGTTTCGATTGACCCAATTTTTAATTCAGTGCATTTCAGTTACCGCCTGTTAAGACAGCGAAACAGACACTACGCTTTGTTTAATAGTTTTGCAGTATGCGAATAATTGGAGGAACTTTCCGAGGAAGAATGTTTAACCCTCCCAAAAACTTTCACGCTAGGCCTACCACCGATTTTGCCAAGGAAAGTTTATTCAACATCATCAACAATAACTACGATTTTGAAGAGTTAAAAGTACTTGACCTTTTCTCGGGAACTGGTAGTATAAGTTTTGAGTTTATATCGCGTGGCGTAATTTCGGTCGATTCTATTGAGCGTGATTTTGTGCATAATAAGTTCATAAAGGAAACTGCTCACAAGTTAAATATATCAAATCTGAATGCCATCAAAGCCGATGCATTCGGTTTTATCAATAGAAGTTACGCAAAGTATAACATTATTTTTGCCGACCCTCCTTATGATTTAAAGGGTATCGACCAAATCCCCGATATCATATTTAGCCGAGATTTATTGGAGCAAGGTGGATGCTTTATTCTTGAGCATTCCGCTAACTATAAGTTTGATAATCATCCTTTTTTCTCGGAACATCGATTTTATGGCAGCGTAAACTTTACTTTTTTTAAGAAATAATTACGCTAACCCCTTGCATAATTTGTAAAACTATTATACTTTTGCAACGCTTTAAAGGGATTTAAACGTTCTGCAAAGTAATGGTCTGGTAGTTCAGTTGGTTAGAATGCCGCCCTGTCACGGCGGAGGTCGCGAGTTCGAGTCTCGTCCAGACCGCAAAACTTTAGAAGTGAAGTTTTACGTTAAAAAGCATTTGGTTCGGTAGTTCAGTTGGTTAGAATGCCGCCCTGTCACGGCGGAGGTCGCGGGTTCGAGTCCCGTCCGGACCGCCAATGCAATGTTAAGCCTCTGAGAAATCAGAGGCTTTTTTATTTCATCAAAGAACAATCTCTGAAAATATACATTGTTGGTATAGTTTAGGGTTTAAAAGAAGAAAGCCGATGAATCTCATCGGCTTTTCATATATAGATTATTATAATTCTATTTCCACGATTTAATCATAAAGAGCATAATAAGTCCAAAAATTTCCAAACGACCAAGCAACATATCGAATGAAAGCACTGCAATTGCTGCATCGGGGAGGTTGGAGTAATTTGTCATTGAGCCAACAAGACCAAACCCAGGGCCTGCATTTCCCATAGTTGCGGCCGATGCCGATAGCCCTGTTAGCAAATCGATGCCCATTGCCGCTAATGTCAACGTACTTATAAGTAAAACAACTACGTATAATACTATAAAAAGGATAACCGAGTTTACAACTTCATCGCCAACAATAATTTTTCCCAATCGAACGGGAATAACTGCCTGAGGGTGTTGTACTTTGAGTATTTGACTCTTTAATGCTTGAAAGAAAATAACCATTCTATCTAGTTTCATTCCACCTGCGGTTGATCCAGAACAAGCACATTGAATGGTGAAAAATATTATTATTCCTATAGATAGTGGTGGCCATATGGATGAATCGGCATTCGCAAAGCCTGTAGTTGTTGATAGCGATACAACTTGGAATGCTGCATACCGAAAACAATCACCCCAATTTTCATAATTCTTGCCATGAAGGTTAATTGCAACAATGGTAATACCTATTATGGTTACAAAAAAGTAATACTTAACTATTGGGGAATTGAAAATATTGTTCTTTTTGAAAGTTAACGTGCTGAATATTAATCCAAAATGCATTCCTGAGATGAACATGAAAATGATAATAGTGACATCAATTGGAACGCTATCGTAGTAGGCTAAACTTAAATTCTTGGTTGAAAAACCTCCTGTAGCAATAGTTGCAAATGCATGGTTTACTGCATCAAATAGACTCATCCCAAAAACCATTAGTAGGATGATTTGAGCCACATTCAATCCTATATAAACCAATAGTATGATATTTAGCATTTTACGTGTTCTGAACTTAAAATGCTCTTGGGCTAATGGCGAAATCTCCATCTTGGAGAGTGTCATTTGCGCTTTTCCTAACGAAGGAAGGATTACTAACATAAAAACTACAATGCCTATTCCTCCAATAAAGTGCATTGAAGAACGCCAGAATAGCAATCCATTTGGAAGGGCTTCAATATTGTTAAGAATTGTCGCACCTGTTGTCGTATATCCTGAAACACTCTCGAATAATGCTTTTACTAGTGTAAATTCTCCACCCCAAAGTAATAGGGGTAACATTCCTATGAAACAGGAAATAATCCAGCTTAATACTACCACAAAGTAGGCTTCCTTATTTGAAAGGTTACTTGCTTTAGGTACAAAAACAAGGGGAAATAATCCCATCAAAGTTGTAATAAGAAAAGTGTATAGTAGCGGTTGTTGTCCGCTATCATTATTATACAAGGAAATAAAATAAGATAGCAAGATGAATGCTGCATTTAGAAGCATTACTAACCCAATATATCTTAGAACAATATGAGGCCTCATATCAATTTTTTTGAAGACTTTTGATGGTGGTAAGATTCTTTACAGCTTCTTTAAGTTCATTCATTTCATCTTTGGTTTCAATGTTTACATCGAAGGGTTTCTTGAACTTTACAAAATCATTGATACTTTTTGTAATTCTAATAATAGGCTTAAGCATATAGTAGGAAATCATATAGTTGAATATGATTGAGAAGATTATGCTTGTAATAACTACTAGTAATCCTGGAAGAATAGTTCTGTACGGACTTTTTTGCAACAGGGTGGCCGTTTGGTTTAAGTTCTGCTGGTTTATAGTCAGTAAATCGTCTATTTTATTCTGAATAACCCATATTTTGGGTTGAATATCATTTATATAAAGCGATATGTTATGATTATTATTGTTGATAAAATCAGAGGCTAAAGTAGTGTAACCCGAGAATGCAATCGCAATGGAATCAACAAGATTTATTTCGCCAGGAACAGTAAGATTGTTGGCCGCTTTACGGACTGATTCTTCAAACTCACCTTTTGATTCAGTAAAGAGTGAATTTGCTTTTTCAATATCGCCATTTACGGCCATTATAAGGGCTTTCTTTTGTTTTTCGAGACTCAAGGACATCTCTCTGGAGTAATCTATACTTCTGTAGTTGTCGTTCAAAAGTCGGTTAACGGAGTTCCCCAATTTGGTAAGTTCGTAAATAGATATTAAACCCGAAATAACCAGAAGAGATGCTAGGATTACAAATCCTGTAATAATCTTTAATCGAATTCCCATGTCGAAAAATTTTTACAAAAGTAAATCAATCTATTCAAGATTGGTTTAAAAAGGCAAGAATCTTTTTAAAACTCAATAAATCATCAATTTTATCTAAATTTATAATTATTTTCAATGGTATACCGCAAGAAATTGATTTGGATGTTGTCAAAATATCATCTTAATTCTGTTAAATGGACGATTGCATTTTAGTTCAAAAAGTTATAGATGATAATGACCATAAGGCTTTTGCCGAGCTTATGGAGAAGTATCAACGCATGGTAGTTACAACCTGCCGGGGTTTTGTTACATCGTACCACGAGGCTGAGGATTTAGCTCAGGATGTTTTTGTTGAGCTATACGAGTCGTTACCGGGCTTTAGAAAGGAATCGAAGCTATCGACTTGGATTTACCGAATTGCTGTAAACAAATCGTTGAACCATTTAAGGAAGAAAAAGCGCGAAACCTCAATTTTTAACCTTAATTTATTCCATAAGGGTGATGGTAAGGACACATCCTTTCAAATAGTTTCAACAGACGATACTGAGGCCGATTACAGCATTGTATTATCCGAAAACAAAAGGTTGCTGAAAGAGGCTATAAATAAGTTGCCCGAGAATCAGCGAGTGGCAATTATCCTTAGCAAGTATCAGGATTTATCGTATAAGGAGATTGCCGAGGTTATGGATGTGTCAATATCGTCAGTGGAGTCGTTGTTATTCAGGGCTAAAACCAATTTGCGAAAATATTTGGTCGATTATCAAAAAAAATAATTTTCCACCGCAAGTTTTTAAAATAATGATTGTCAAACTACAAAACAATAAAACAATGAACTGCAAGGATACAAATAAGTTAATGCTTCAATTTCTCGATGGTGAACTGAGCGCAGAAAAAACATCGGAGATTAAAGAGCATTTGATGGTTTGCAGTGAATGCAGCAACGAACTAATCAGGGTTAAGCAGCTGTAGCGGTTTATTGAAAAGCAGAAGAATGAATGTTTT
>CAZTVY010000118.1:0-8258 GCA_964617235.1 uncultured Rikenellaceae bacterium
CATTGAGCTCTTTTTCTTTAACCTATGGGTGATACTTAAACGCACACAGGTTCTTCCGGAGGATATTCTTGGAAAAGTAGAAAGCCGAGTGCGTAGAGAAAAAAAGGTTCAACCCATTACACAGCCCATCGACCCCAAAAGAGCTCAATCGGTGCACAAGGCTATACTCTCCGAATTCGATAAGGACGTTTACAGCTTCCTTGAAGCCAATACCGCCCTACTATCAGAAAAGAGTTTGATAATTGCAACTACTACCACCTTCAATGTTCTAAACCAACCGGATGGCTACTACGATACAATTATCAACCTCAGAAAAATTAATGATATTAGGAGAATCAATAAGTTCTTTGAGGCGATAAACACAAAACTTCCCAAGGGTGGTACATTCGTGTGCATGGCCGAAACCCAAGAGCAACGTAAGGAAAGAATTCTGAAAAAATTCCCGCCCATAATAAATCGTATTTACTACTTTTTCGATTTTATTGTAAAGCGGGTGTTCCCAAAATTCTCGCTTACAATGGGAATTTATTTTTTCCTAACCCGTGGGGAAAATAGGGTAATTAGCCGTGCCGAATTACTCGGACGCCTATATTCCTGTGGCTTTGATGTTATCAACGAAATCAACCTTAACAAGCAACATTTTGTGGTTGCTAAAAAAATCAAAAAGCCATACTTTGACCTTGAGCCTACCTATGGTCCACTTATTAAACTTCAACGCATTGGTAAGGGGGGTAAAATCATTAAGGTTTACAAGTTCCGCACAATGCACCCATACTCTGAGTATCTTCAGGAGTATATCTACAACAAGCATAGTTTACAAGATGGCGGTAAGTTTAAAAACGACTTTAGGGTCTCTACACTTGGTCGTTTTATGCGGAAATTTTGGATTGATGAGTTACCTATGCTAATTAATCTGTTAAGGGGCGATTTAAAAATAGTTGGTGTTCGTCCACTCAGCAGGCATTACTTTAGCCTATACACAACAGAACTACAAGAACGGCGTATAAAGTATAAACCAGGGCTTATACCTCCTTTTTATGTTGATAAACCTGATACGCTAGAGGAAATTATGGCCTCGGAACTAAAATATTTTGATGCCTACGATAAGCACCCCCTTTTTACCGATTTACGATATTTCTTCCTTGCTTTCTACAATATTGTATTTAAGAAATATAGAAGCAAGTAGAACTCGGCTATTCCCGCAATGACATAGATGTCAGTTTGATTGCAACATAAAATGGCTAACTTTGTGTCCTTTAAAACTATTCAACTATGATTTATTCCATGAAATCGAACATCAGGTTCTTAATTCTTCTGGTTATTCTTTCGGGTTGTGCTGCAAGCAACCAGAATAAGCAACTCAGTAACGATGCAAAATCAGCTATGGCTTCTGGCGATTACCAAAAGGCTCTAGCAAATTACGAGAATATTATTGCGCTAAACAAAGCAAATAACAAGGAAACCGACGGTTCCGTTTATAACAATGCAGGTATTGCAGCTTGGGGTTTGCAACAAACCGAAAAAAGTATCGATTACTTAGAAACCGCAATGAAACTATCGGCTTCGACTGACGAAACATTCTCAACAATTGCAAAAGTTTATAAAAAAATTGATAATCTATCTAAGGAAATATCCAACCTCCAAGAATACGTGGAGCGTTACCCACAAGGTAAGGAAATTGCACCTGTAAGGGCTCAACTATTCGATGCTTATGTGCGAAGCGAAAACTGGGAGCAAGGCGAGCAACTTTGGACTCTGCTCGACTCTACTACACATAATGACATTAACTACCTAACTGGATATCTTCGCATTAAAAGAAAATTGGAGAAAGTTGAAGAGCGCGATAATCTTGCTAAAAAAATCCTTAAAATGGATAAGAACAACATAGAAGCATTAGAATCTATGGCTGAGAAACACTACTATTTCGCCGATGAAACCTATGTTCGCGAGATGAAGGCTTATGAGAAAAATAAAACCATGAAGCAGTATAATCAGGTAACCGCTGCAATTAAAAGGGTTAACCAAGATTATAAAACTGCTCGCGATTACTTTGAACGGCTATATAAGCTAAATCCCAACCCTCGTTACGCCAATTTCCTTGGAAATATTTATACGCGATTCGAGAACAAAGAAAAAGCAGCTTACTACTATAAATTAGCAAAACAAAAAAAATAATACCATTATGCAGAAAAAGATAGCAATTCCAACACGAGGCAACAATGTTGATGAGCATTTTGGCCATTGCGAGTACTATACTGTGTATAGCATTAATGAGGGCAAAGTGGAGAAAAAAGAGATAATTAAATCACCACAGGGTTGTGGATGCAAATCGAACATAGCATCTGTTCTCAAGGAAATGAATGTAACCACCATGCTTGCTGGCAACATGGGCGCAGGCGCACAGAACGTTTTAGGTATGCATGGCATCAGCGTCGTAAGAGGTTGCAACGGCAATGTAGATGAGGTTGTTAATCAGTACTTGGCAGGAAACATTTCGGATTCTGGTACGTCGTGCTCACATCATCACGGACACGGCTCCGATGGGCACGTATGCAATCATTAAATGAAAATGTCATTTCGAACGAAGTGAGAAATCTAGTCTAAAGATTTTTCGCTTCGCTCAAAATGACAGTTAATCAACAGGAAATACTAAGTGAAAATTATTTGAGTTCCCTCACCTGCAGCCAATTCATAGAATTGTCCAATCGTAATGATATCTTTTACGTGCTCGCTGAAATCTTCCTTCTTCAGTTTAAACATTTCAACGGCTAATTTGCAAGCATAAATTTCACCACCACCAGCAGTAATCAACTCAAGAAACTCATCAACTGGAGGAATATCTAACTTCTCCATTTGGCTCTTCATCATAGCCGAAACGCCAGCCTCAACACCAGGAAGCATTCCTAGAATTGTTGGGAAGGGTAATCCGCCAGGCATTCTCATACCAGGATTACCAACAGTTCCAGTATGAAGCTTTTTCATTTGTTTTTTTGTAATAGCATCAAGCCCAAAGAATGTAAAAAACACCTTCGCCTCAATACCCTCCATTACTGCACCATTTGCCATAACAAGAGCAGCATAAACATCCTCTATGCTTGCTTTGGCGCAAATTATCATCACCTTTTTTATGGGGTGGTCAACTGTATTTGCCATATCTTTACTTTTTACTGTTTGTCAATGTTTATTTGAAAATGTAATTAAACACAGCTCGAAGGCTTTGCTATTCCTGCAATTCTACTTGCTTTTTTCAGTGGTGCACCAGGGAATAAATCGTAAAAACCTTTGGTATCAACAACGCCTGACTTACCAATGGAGCGAATTGTTAAAGCCTCACCCTTTAAGGTTTTCTCTCGGATAAAATCAATCACAGCATAGTGCTTGTCGGTAATATCAATACCTTCTTCCTTTGCAATTTCTGCTGCAATTTCCTTTGTCCATTGACTTGCATCGGTTAAATAACCATCATCGGTAACACTAACCGGTTTCCCTGCATAAATTTTCTCTGCCATAACTCATTATTTTATTGATTCAACATTATTATTTCTTACCAAGTTCTGCTAAAACACGAAGTGTAAACGACAAAGTTCTGCGAACTTCGGGCTTGTTCATTTCCCGGGCTAACTTGAATAGCGATTTATTATCAATTTTCTCATCCATTTGCATAGTGGAGAGCATTGCTGTTAGGTTGCTCAAGGCATTCAAAGTTTGAGGTTGAGTTACATTCCTAATAATGCTTGCAATTGCAGGCATATTCTCTCGTAACCTACTAATATCATCCTCAGTTACCGATTCCTTAAATTCTGCGGCAAGTAATCCTAGCTGCTTAAAGTACGAGAAGTAACCTTTCTCTTCCAGTGTTCCCAATGTTTTGGTAAATGCAATACCAGCATCGTGAACTACTGGGCCAATGTCGTTGAGGAAATCCATAAGGCTTTCCATCATATCCATTAACTCTCCGAATGTCTTAACATTCCGGAGTATTTTAAAGAAGAGGTACTTTATATCATCACCATCAACCTTTATGTTTTGCATCGCTAACTCGTCCACCGCAGTTTGGAAGGCGTCTTTACCAACAATTGCAAGGTCTTCAACTAAATCCTCTACAACTTCGGCACTCCGCTGCTGCTTGGCTAGCATTTCCAGAATTAAATCCATTTTCCGGTTTAACTCATCTATTTGTAGCTGTATGTTACTATCTACCATAACAACTGTGTTTTTATTGTTCTTTACCAGCCATTGTCATTTGCGATTCCAGCGGGAGTTCCTTGCCCTTTAGGAGCAAGTGCCAGTATATCCAACGGAACATTACTTTGCCGTAGTGGTTTATTCGCGTATTTTTTAGCAAGCCAAAAGGTCCCATGCCTGGCAAAGGATAGGTTCCGGGGAGCGGCTCGGTTTCGTAGTTAAAATCGATAAGCGAACCCTTGCCAAACCCTGTTTCTATGTAGCAGTTGGAGTGTCCATCGAACTTTGCCAATAGTGGACGACCCTCGATTGCCGACATCATATTCTCGAAAAGAATTTCCGAAGCGAAATGTACTACCGAACCTGCCTTTGAGGTTGGAATATTACTTGCATCGCCAAGAACAAAAATATTCTCCCAGTTATCTGAGCGTAATGTATGCTTGTTGGTAGCAACATAGTTTAAATCGTCACCCATACCGCTGCGTGCAATAAAGTCGGCACCCATATTTACAGGAACAATTGTTAACAGGTCGAATGGCAACTCACGTCCATCGTACGAAACAAGTTTCTTGTTTTCATCATCAACCCGCTCAAGATAAAAATCGGGTACAATCTGGATATTCTTCTCCTTCAATAGTTCACCAAGCATTTTGGTTGCTTTTGGCTTTGTGAATGCTCCCGATAATGGTGTGGAATAAATAATATTCACCTTATCACGAATCCCTTTTTTCACAAAAAACTCATCAGCAAGAAATGCAAACTCAAGCGGAGCAACAGGGCACTTAAATGGCAACTCAGCAATATTGATAACCATGTTACCACCTTCCCATGTTTTTAGAAAATTATGAAGAGCAATAGCTCCTTCGTGGGTATAAAAATCGAAAATGCTCTTTCGCCACTCTCTTCCTTGTAATCCAGGAGTTTCAGAAGGCTTAATGTGCGTCCCCGATGCTACAATTAAAAAGTCATAGTTAAGAGTTTGACCATTTGTTAAGTAAACTTTGTTACTGTCGGGTTCAACTCTATCAATCTCATTAATAATAAATTTTACCCCAGCAGGAATAAAGCCCGCTTTGGACTTTACCACATCGTTTTTGCCATAAATTCCAAAGGGAATAAACAGAAAACCAGGCTGATAGTAATGGTTAGGCTCCTTATCAACAATCGTTATATCCCATTCATCGCGCTCTAAAGCCTTACGTAACTTATTGGCCATTATTGTACCTCCAGTACCAGCACCAAGAATTACAATTCTTTTCATTATATTTGAGTTTAGTTTTTACTATTTATTTTATACTCAAATATCTGTTTTTTAGTTAAATATTGTAGTTTTATAGCGCTTGTTAAAAATCAAGTTTGATATATATCAAAATAGGTAGATATGATAGGAGATGCTTGTCCCAGTTCCAAATGTGCTGATTGTGGATTTCGGTCGGCGGTTTTTGCTTCGCTCAATACGGGACAACTCGAAATGCTTACCAATGGCAAAACGTTCAACGCGGTTAAAAAAGGAGCCACAATATGCAAGCAAGGAGAGGAAATTAAAGCATTTATTTTCTTGAGAGTTGGCTTGGCCAAATTGGTTCGCAACACTCCAGACGGGAGAGAACAAATTGTTGGTATAGCTACTCCTAATGATTTTGTGGGTTTACTGAGTCTTTTTTCCTCCAAAATATACCAGTATTCAATAATTGCTATTGAAGATTCTGAGTATTGTAGCGTAGATTACAGTATGGTCATGGACTTGATTAGAGGCAATGGTGTTTTTGCACAAAGTTTACTGGAGAAAATATCCCACGTCTCCGATATATTAATTAACACCCGACTCGATTTGGACTTACGTCAACTAAGAGGAAGGGTTGCCTTTATAATATGCTATTTTGCCAACGAAGTTTACGGAACTACAAAATTCAACCTCCCAATTTCCAGAAAAGAAATAGCGGAGCTCATTGATATGCGAGTTGAAAACGTTGTCCGAATTCTCTCGGAACTCCGTAGGGACAATATTATTAGGATTGAAGGAACTACAATTGAAATTCTAGACCCAGAAAAACTTAAATGGATAAAAGTGCACGGATAACCGCTATAACCCTTTAATTTTCCTTGTTAACTCCGATGAAAAAACAAAGTCGTTAAGCTCCTTGTTATCGCTATCAAGTATTTCTGCGCTGGAACCTTCCCACCACTTTTTGCCTTCGTAGATATATATCACCTTATCGCCCATACTCATTACTGAGTTCATATCGTGAGTGTTCACAATTGTGGTTATATTATACTCAACAGTAATCTCTTTAATCAACTCATCAATCACTACTGAAGTTCTGGGGTCTAGACCAGAGTTAGGTTCATCACAGAATAAAAATTCAGGGTTCAGAGCAATGGCGCGAGCAATTGCAACACGCTTCTTCATACCACCACTAATTTCTGCAGGGAAAAGATGATTTGAGTTGATAATGTTAACCCTGTTCAAGCAAAAGTTTACCCTATCGAGCTTTTCCTCCTTGGTCATATCAGTAAACATATCGAGAGGGAACATGACGTTCTCCTCAACAGTGGAAGAGTCGAACAATGCAGACCCCTGAAAAAGCATACCCATCTTTTTACGGATTTCCTTTTTGCCGCTGAAGTTGAGTTTGTTGAAAAGTATGTCGTTGAAATAAATTTCACCTTCATTAATATCGTGCAAGCCAACAATACTCTTTAAAAGAACGGTTTTCCCAGAACCACTCTGACCAATGATAAGGTTGGTTTTTCCTTTCTCAAAAACTGCATTGATATCGCTTAAAACCTCGCGACCCTCAAACGACTTGCTTACATGGTTCAGCGTTATCATGATAGTAGTAATTGAGTTAATATAAGGTTAAAAAGCAAAACAAAAACACTACTCATAACAACGGCTCTTGTGCTGGCCTGGCCAACCTCTAACGAACCTCCCTGAACCCTGTACCCATAAAAAGCTGAAATTGTTGTAATTAAAAAAGCAAACACAATGGTTTTAATAATGGCGTAGGTTATATAGTAGGGAATAAAGGCATACCGAATACCTTCAATATACGATTGTGTTGTTACTACCCCTGTAAAAACTCCAACAGACCAGCCCCCTATTATTCCAATAACAATACTAAGCATAGTAAGAAATGGGTTAAAAAGAATAGTCGCCACAATTTTAGGTAGAATTAAATAGCTGGCAGAGTTAACTCCCATTATTTCCAACGCATCAATCTGCTCTGTAACGCGCATTGTTCCCAACTCAGAGGCAATGTTAGAACCAACCTTTCCAGCAAGTATAAGTCCGATAATTGTAGATGAAAACTCAAGAAGTATACTATCCCTAGCAGCTAAACCTATTAAATACTCTGGTAAAAATGGATTCTCAGTATTATAGGCCGTTTGAAGAGTAATAACTGCGCCCATAAAAGCAGATATTATAGCCACAATTCCAATAGAATGTATTCCTAACTTATCAATTTCCTTTACAATTAAGGAATAGTAAATTTTGCCTCGTTCTGGTTTTGTAAACACCTTAACCAAAAGCAAAATATACTCTCCAAATAGATGAAATATCTTCATATCAACTCTAAATTACTTCTCATATGTCTGTACAAAAATATGGATAATTATGTACTAATCCGACATTAACGAATGTTATCTCAAAGGTAATGTTTGATTTTTATTGAAAACAAAAATTGAGTACGTTTGCAGTTTATTTAAAAAATGAAAGCATGGCAGAACGTAATAATCTTTATTGCATTATAATGGCTGGCGGCATTGGAAGCCGATTTTGGCCCTTAAGCCGAACATCTCGCCCAAAGCAATTTATAGATATTTTAGGCACAGGCAAATCCTTACTTCAGCAAACCTTCGACAGAATGGAAAAGATTTGCCCTGCAGAAAATATACTTATTGTAACAAGCACTATTTACCACGATTTAGTTTTGGAACAATTACCAAAAGTAAAGTCGGAACAAATTCTTCTTGAACCCATGAGAAGAAATACTGCCCCATGTATTGCCTACGCAACCTATAAAATTCAACAAACAAACCCAAATGCAATTGCAATAGTGGCCCCCAGC
>CAZTVY010000119.1:0-8189 GCA_964617235.1 uncultured Rikenellaceae bacterium
AGTGAATTTCGATACAACACAATTCGTCGGGCAAAAGATCTACCAATACCTTTTATTTTGGTTAAGGTAACGGAATCGGTAGAGTTAATTTCTACAATTAACCGTTCCGTCGGAGTTTGAGCCCTAGAACTATCTGTTTGAATAATTGTGGGTATCTGTATCCATGGCCTTAATCGCGTAAATGTCGATGAATCTATTACATGGATCTTTGAAAGATCGTCGGGAGTCTTAAATCGTCCACCTTTATTACGATAGTTAATTACTACTTGTGCTTGCTTTGGCGATAAACCCAAATCTACCAAACTATCAATACTAATAGTATTTGGATTAAAATGGAATGACTTAAACTCCTTGGAGATAGGTAACTCTTCAAACAATACATTTCGTTTGGAGTTAAGTTCATCAGCAGGTTCATCGTATTGGACAGACGTAAAGAAACTATCAATCTTATCATAGGTTTCTTTATCAATAAAAGTTGATGATGAGATTGGACGATAAATAAACGAAGCAACAATTAGCAAAAGAAGCATAACTGCCAAAACTATCGTTCCGTTCTTTTCGCTTTTGGAGTATGTTAAAAAGTGCTTTATTCTACCTTTTAATATTCTATTTTTCATGCTATGGCTAAAAATTGATTTCACTAAAATACTCACATACCACATAAATAATTGGGGTATGTGAGTACAGAATAATTTAGTTTGCTATGCAATATCTATCTTTGACTCCAAGTATACATCCTGAATTGCGTTAAGAATTTTTACGCCTTCTTCCATAGGTTTCTGAAAAGCCTTACGACCGCTAATTAACCCCATTCCACCAGCACGCTTGTTAACAACAGCAGTAAAAACAGCCTCAGTCAAATCGCTTGCACCACTGGATGCTCCACCTGAATTAATTAATCCAGCCCGACCGTTATAACAGTTTATAACCTGATACCTTGTTAAATCAATAGGGTGTTCTGTTGATAGCTGCGAATATACCCTATCGTGAGTTTTTCCAAAACTAATTGCTTTAAAACCACCGTTAGTTTCAGGTAACTTCTGCTTAATAATATCGGCCTGAAGTGTTACACCCAAGTGGTTTGCCTGGCCAGTTAAATCCGCTGCAACATGATAATCAACACCATCTTTCTTAAATCCATTATTGCGTAAGTAGCACCAAAGTACCGTGGCCATACCAAGTTCGTGAGCACGCTCAAAGGCCTGTGCAACCTCAACTATTTGACGTGTACTTTCATCGGAACCAAAATAAATAGTTGCACCAACAGCAGTTGCCCCTAGGTTCCAAGCTTCCTCAACCGAACCAAACATAATCTGATCGTACTTATTTGGATAGGTTAGCAACTCGTTATGGTTAATTTTAACAATAAATGGAATGCGATGTGCATATTTACGAGAAACTGAAGCAAGAACACCAAAGGTAGACGCAACTGCATTTGCCCCTCCCTCAATGGCAAGCTTTACAATATTCTCCGGATCAAAATAAATAGGGTTTGGTGCAAAAGATGCTCCTGCGCTATGCTCAATTCCTTGATCAACGGGAAGAATAGAAAGGTATCCTGTTCCAGATAAGCGGCCATGACTATACATTGATTGTAAACTACGTAATACCTGAGGTGAACGATTGGTGTGACAGAACACCCGCTCAACAAAATCGGGTCCTGGAATATGTAAATGTTCTTTACTAACGGTTGAACATTTGTGATTGAGCAAAAAACTGGATTTTTCGCCCAGCAATTCTACTATTTTATCAATATTCATTTGAGTAAAGTTTTTACGTTTACACAAACCTACGACAAATATCAATTGAAGTCAATAAAAACTAGAATGGATAGCCTATACCAAAGTTGAAGTTAAAATCCTTCCACATAAACTTTTGTTGTAAAGGAATCCATGGTCTAAAATCACTCGAAGGATCCTTTGCTGGATCGTAAACCTTATAACCAAAATCTGTTCTTATGGTGAAAAAACCGAGATTAACCCTAACGCCAATACCACTACCCAATGCAACTTGCTTATAGAATTCTTTAGCATCAAACACTGCACCTTCTCGAGTATCGACTCCTGGAAGCGACCAAATATTACCTGCATCAAAGAATAGGGCTCCCTCTAATTGCCAGAATATTTTAAACCGATATTCAAGATTAGCCTCCAACTTTATATCAGCAGTTCTATTGGGGTACGATTCTCCTGTAGCAAAGTAGGATCCAGGGCCAAGCGCTCTTGCTTGCCAAGCTCTTACGCCGTTGGCGCCACCAGAAAAGTACATTTTCTCAAATGGAAGAGCTCTAGAGTTTCCATAAGGATATCCTAATCCTGCAAAAATTCTATAAACAAAAGTATTGTTTTTATCTACAACCTGATGATATGTTAAGTTAACATCTGAACGCACAAACTGCGAGAAACTTGTGTTTAATAGTTGAAAGGATCCATCGGCAGCTTTAGGTCTACCAAATGTAGAACTTGCCAATGAAAGAATATTTCCGGACAACTCTATATTGTACCGAACATATGTGTAACTAGAGGCCTTCTGAACATTCTGATTGTTAAAAGTAATGCCATAACTCGAAACGGTAACCAGTTGATTTATATAACTATACTTCAGAAATGTGCTTTCTATTTGCTGTTGGAATGCATCGCTAATGCGTGGAATCTGTATTGCATTAATCTCAATGGGGTTAAAGTTTTGAGTAATAAATCTTGAACTCTTCCAATTATAGCCAAATATTAAACTTGCAATTGTTCGAGTGTAATCCGGACGACGCTGAAAACTATACGAAGCTGTTATCTGAGTTTTTACTGCATTACGAATAAATAAATCATTTGAAGAAAATGGACCTAAGAACTTTGGTATGCTCAACCCAAGCGATCCGCCAACCTCTAGCGTATTGTTTAAATTAATTTTTTGTTGAGCCGACTCTACCATTCCCCTCAATTTAATATCAAAGACCTCTGCTCCCTTAAATAAATTCTTATGTTGATAGTTAAAGTTGCCTTCAGCACCTAAAGACCCAGTTGTATTTGTACCAACTAACTCTACCTGATAACTTTGAAGAGTATTCTGTGATAACTGAATATGGCAATCCAAATAACCAAAAAGTAAGGAGTCTGAATCACTATTCTGCTCCTCAAATAAGTTGACCTTTAAAGAATCGGAAATCTCCACATTCTCAGTAAAACTTATATTTACAAATTTGTAAAGCTTAAGTAAGTTTAAATTATTCTGCGATCTTGAAACAATATCGTTAGAATACACAATGCCCGGACGAATAGCATTTGCATTGTGTATAACATTTAACTTTATACCAGAATCCCCTAGGAAAATATATTGAACGCCATTGTATTCAACAGTATCCAGTGTTGAATTCTGATTTCCAGATATGAATTGGATTGGATCGTAGTTGGGATAAATAAATACCTTTTTTACTTTATACCGTTTAAAATTTGTTGCGATTCTCTTTCCATCTTTATCAACTTGTGGAGGATTTCGAATCATAAGAAGAACATCAACCTTGTGATCATAAACACTTGTATCGGCAGAGAATGTAATAAAATCTTTACTAAAGTTATAAAAACCACTATTTCGTAAATATGATTCTAACCTTAAACGTTCATTCTGCAATATATCAGTATCAAAAAGTTGTTTTGATGTTATTATACAGTTTGCTGAATCACCCTTAACCAACCGCCGAATTACAGTATCTTCAATACTGTAACTTAGATTTTTAACTCTATAGGGGAAATTTGGGTTAATCCGATACAACACATTGGCCTTCTTGCCATAAAATACAATTGAGTCAGTTACGGCAGCATTGTAATAACCTTTACTTCTAAGATAAAGTAATACATTTTGAGCTCCTTCTTGAATAAGATTTGTATCTAAAATAGTGGGCTCCTCCCCTATTGTTTTCAACCATTTATTAACTCCATTAAACTTGTAAGGACTTGCTAAATTGTAAAGTCTTAAATGAAATCGAAAACCCAAAATCTCTTTATTCGGATGCTGCTTAAGGTATGAGTTTAAATCGCTTTCCTTTACGGCTTTTGAGTCTACTTTTATTTCAGACTTGTTTAATAAGTATTTACCCTCTGGAACATTACGGGTAATACTACACGATACGAACAAAGTTAACCCTAAAAAAAATAAAGGGAGACGAATAATCTTAGTTCTATCACCAAATCTTAGAGTTAAAAAATTCAATATCATAGTTTTAGCATACCGAAAACGGAGTTGTAAGATAGGAAAACCTTTTGAAACAGCCATTGATGAATTTTATATTTTATAGCAATGATTTACGAATGAATGGAATAAGACGATAAAAAGAAAATCTTCTTGGTTGAAAATCGACAAAAGCCATACCAACAAAAAAAATCGACTCCTACATTAGGAATCGATTTTGCAAACTTAGGGTTAGATAAATTAGCGAATCTCAAATCGAATTTCGTTCAAGGCCTTTATTGCCCTATCCGAGAAGAAATCGCATGCTGGGAATAATTTGTATCGTCCACCTTCCATGTTCTGAGGATCATCAATTAGCAAAAACTCTTGCTGATCATTTCTGTTGAAAAGTTCAGAATATGTAACAGACATTCTATATCCATCCAAAGCAGCAACAGTAAATAACCCTCTTTGAATTTTATCTTTTGATAATGGATAGATTGAATGCAGAATATCATTTAAGCAGTAGCCTGTAAATGGAGTTGTGCTATGGATACCACGCCCACGTCCATAAAAAATTGTGTTGAAAGTAACTGGCGATAAACTTTTGGGAATGCTTAAAAAACTTTCGTTACCATTAACATTCACTACTTTCAATTTGTCAGAGAATAATGGTTTAATCTCTCTATTAATTTTAAAAGTAGCATCCAACGATCTTACAGTAATTCTAGTAGGATTTGAAATGTTACGCTCTGTTAACAAGTCGTTTCCAACAACCAACTTAGAGGTCTCAGGTAAAGGCCATAGCTCCTTGGTTTTACTTGGAACAATCCGCATAACAGCATTGGCAATAATAATCTTGTGCAGATTATTGGGGTAGTATATTTCGCCCCATGAAAAAACTACCTTCTCGCCGGCATCGTTGCTAACCTCAATATATAAATCGATAATTGGAGGAAAAACATCGGCATTCTTCTTCTGAATTTTTACTATGTTGAGAATATCGAAAAGAGAATAACCATCGTAACGATATGCTCCGATGAATTTATTAGTACCATCAGCATTAAGCAATGCCTCCTTAACAATTACGGAGTGAATTGGCAGTTTGCTAAAATCAACAGTATCTGGATTTGCGATTTCGCCATCAACAACCAACTGAACCATTGGCAACCGCAAAACTGGTTCGTTATCGTAAAAGTTATTAGTTTGCTCTAGGGAATCGACTATTGGTGTTTGAGCAATATTGTTCGATTCTTTATTCGGACTGCAACTCCAAGCAATCAATAGTAAAATTGGAATAAATATTTTTTTCATTTTTGTCTTATTAGGTCAAGTTATATTAAAATTTAGCCCCAATACTAGCAATTATAAATCGGCCAGGGCCAACGGCTCCTTTGCTATCGTAAACTTGTTTATCAAAGATATTCTGCACGCTAAGTGAGGTAGTTATTGACTGAAGAAATTCCCTGCTCAACTTTATATCTACTGTAAGTGTTGATGGGTAAACGTTTGAACGCACTATTTCGTCATATACATTTTGGTCGTTGATGAACATCTCGCCAACATACTTACAGGTAATACCCAAATTGAAAATTTCTTTGTTCTGAAACATTGCCCCAAACGCTAAAGAATGCTTGGGTACATCGGTCAGATATTTTCCAGACAAATCAACAGGATCACCAGTATAAAGAGATTTGTAATCCGATATTTTGGGAACACTATAAGCATAGTTACCAAAAACATTCAAATACCTAAGCGGGCTTGCCGTAAAATCGAACTCAAGTCCATAAATCCTAACATCGGAAATATTTGAACGAATCATTATTGGCCGATCGCCAAAACCCATATCAATGCTATCGCCAGTGGAAACGTAGTAAAGGAAATCGGTTCCCTTTGAGTAGAATATACTAGATGATAGTTTTAACCAATCGATAGGACGATAGTCAGCGCCCACCTCAAAGTTGTCCAAGTATTCGGGCTTAAGGTTTGGATTAGCCACCTTAAATCCCCCACGAACACGACCGGAACGGCATAAATCGTCGAGAACAGAAGGACGGAAGCCTCGGCTATAAGTGGCGTAAAATCTTAATTCGTCGTTGGGCTTATAGTGTATAGAAACACGTGGGCTCAGAGCCCCCCATTCGACATCATCAATTCCTGAAAACTGGTACTGATCCATAAAAACTGTTTCGGAAGATGGATTGTGAATAATAAATGCACCATCGTAAAAACGTGCAAAATCGTAACGTAACCCGAACAGAACTTTCACTTTATCATTAAAGGTAGAAATCTCATCCTGTAAATAAACGCCATAGAAATCCATTTTTCCTCGATTGTCTACCTTATCGGTCGATGTGTAGTAAATATCAGAAGCATCAACAGCACCTATTCTTAGATCATATCCGGCAGTTATGGTATGTTTCTTGATTTTATAATCAAAAGAAGACATTAGGCCGTAATCGGTTCTTACGGACAGTACGTTATACCATGTATAATCATCCTTAAACCACTCGTTAACCTTTTTATAACTTTCCTGTAAGTAAAAAAGCGATACATTCCAACCATATCTATTGCCTGAGCCTTTTACCGTTGAACGAGCTTGATATGTATCATGGTCGGTTGTATTCCCTTCTGGTTGATAGACTTTTTCGCCAGTTCCACGCATATCATCGTAATAGGTAAAGTCAACCTCTGTATTAATTTTATTGCCATTTGCAAAACCAGTCTTTAGGTTTACCGATTTCTCATTAAATGTTGACTTTACAATAAATGGATTTGCCTGTTGATCTGCCTCCGATTGGGTAATATAACCATCACTCTTCCTATAGTTAGCATTGGTTGACCAGTAAAAGTATTTTAAAGAGTCTCCCCCAACTCTTCCAGCCAATCGAGCCTTAACACCCTGCGTATTATAGGTTCCGTAATCAATGCTTGCATTCCCCTCCAGTTTTTTTAAAGGTCGTCTGTTTACAACATTAATAACCCCACCCATAGCATTTCCACCATATAGTGCAGAACCAGGCCCCTTAACAACCTCTATTCGCTCCACATCGCCAATTGAAATTAAGTTCCAGTTCACAGAGCCTCCATCGGCTTTGTTTACAGGTACACCATCGATTAAAACTAAGGTACGAGCCTGTTCGTTTCCACTTAATCCACGCATTGTAACCGATGATTTGTGAGAAAACAGACCAAACGACCGGCTAACCTGAACACCAGGTAGCAAAGCCAATACTTCATCGGTGGTTTGCGATGCTGTTAACAATAACCGTTCTGGAGTGATTAAGTTTATACGTCCAGGGATTTCGCTTATTCTATTCTCGGAACGGGTTGCCGAAACAACAATCTCATCGAGTTGAATTTGATCCTCGGTTAACTCGATGTCTAATTTGAGCCGTTTACCCTCTTCAATAACTATTTTCTGCTGATACTTTGAATAACCCAAAACCGATACTTCGATATTGTAATCTCCGGGTTTTAACCTATCAATAAAGAAGAAACCATAGGAATTCGTTGCCGTTCCAACATTTCCAACAATAACATTTGCCCCCAAAATAACTTGGTTAGTTTTGGAATCACGCACATAGCCATAAATACCAGTTTGGGCAAATAAACAATATGGAACAACTGTAAGTAAAACAAATATAAGACTTCTCATGGCAACTTATTGTTGAATTTTGATTTCGAGTTCCATATATCCATCGTTTACAGTATCTGCGTACTTTACACGAACCAATCCATACTTACCATCGGCTGTTCTAAAAGGAATAATCCTGCCGGTATTACAGTATTTGCAAAGCCCACTTACATTGCCCGGTTTAAATGAGACAACAAGTAAACTATCATTTAGAGCATTATCAAACTCAACAGAATTGACCAAATCGTTATCGGAAGAGTAATAATCGTAAGAAGTAGCATTACGAACCGCCCAATTAGCAATTTCAGGATAATGCGTGGTTACAGAACTACTTCCAGTGTAAGCAGGGCAACATAAAGTTGGAGACATTACTCCACTTGTTTCATAAACAAAG
>CAZTVY010000120.1:0-8124 GCA_964617235.1 uncultured Rikenellaceae bacterium
TTTGGCTCTTGGGGTGAAAGAAACTTTGGAAAATACAAATGCTTACAATAAATTTACCGTATTTAACGATAACGAAAAGATATATAAGCGTAAAACCACATAGCATTTATGTATAAAGCAGTAATTATAGGCGGATCGGCAGGTAGTTTTCAGGTAATAACCAGAATACTTCACTCTTTATCGCCAAACTTTCCCCTTCCTGTGCTTCTTTGCTTGCACCGCTTAAAACACGTGCGTAGTGGTTTTGTTGAGGCTTTATCCATTAAATCGGGAATTCCAATTATTGAGCCTTTCGATAAAGAGCAAATTAAACCAGGCAAGGCGTACCTTGCTCCTGCTAATTACCATATGTACATTGAATTGGGTAATAAAATAGCTCTTTCAACGGAAGATCCAGTAAACCATTCAAGGCCTAGTATCGATTTATCGTTTGTAACTGCAGCGCAGGTTTACCGTGAAAAACTTATAGGAATCATCCTTTCGGGAGCAAATCGCGATGGCGCTTACGGCTTAAAGAAGATTAAGGATTTAGGTGGACTTGCCATAGTTCAGGACCCAGAGGAGTGTCAGGTTAAAACAATGACTGAGGCCTCGTTGAAAATGACTAAGGTTGATTTTGTATATAATACCAACGAGATTATTAAGTTTTTACAAAATATTAAAAGTTAGCATTATGAAGCTGATCAGCACAAAATCTAAATTTTTGCCCATAGTAGTTTTGGCACTACTACTGATTAGCGTTTTGCTTGCATTTAGCAAAGCTTACAACACAATTTTGGCATTAGGTCAAACACCATCATTCTGGTTTGTTCTTTTTACTTTGATCCCAGCCCTTTTCGGAATTATCATTTACTTTTTGCTCGGAAAAACTAAGGGTAAGGTTGGGTATCTTGAGGCTGAGGTTAATTCCTTGAGAACAGCATTGAGCAACTCACTCAAAACCGAAGTAAAGGAGCAGTCCACCGAAGAGAAAATTGTAAGAATTGATATTGAGCAGGTAACTTCACAAATAATTCCCAAGTCCGACCTTAACGATATGGAAAAATTTGGAGAGTTGATGCTGTCCAATATTGCTAAGAAATTTGATATTGTTCAGGGCTTGTTTTATCAGAAAAATGTTGAATCGGGTATTTTCTCGTTTACCGCTGGTTACGCATTTTTCTCCGAAACAGCACCAGTTTCATATATTGAGGGCGATACACTTCCTGGACAAGTTGCTAAAAATAAACAGCTGCTTAATCTCGATAAGGTTCCCGATGGTTACATTACCATTCTTTCGGGTTTAGGAAAAGGTTCGCCTAAGCATTTGCTAATATTTCCTATTGTAAGTTCGGGAAACGAAACTATCGGCATTGTTGAGTTAGCATCATTTAAGCCCTTTAGTTCACAGCAGGAGGAACTTTTCTCAGCGTTAGGCCGTAAACTGGGAGAGTTATTGTCCAACAAACCAAATAGCCAGGATTAGTATGACATCTTTTGGGATTCTATCTGCAACTGACAGTAAAAGCGTAATCCGACGCAAGGTTACGATTGCTATTTTAATGGGTTTGCTATTCCCAATAGCCGCTTGGATTATTGATATCTCACTAAAGGGAATTCCTTTTAACCTTACAAATCTTGTGAGCATTCACAAAACTAACGGCGTGCTCTGGATTATCGATATTTTCCCGTTGGTAATGATGTACGTTGTTTGGGCTCAGGTTAAAAAGCACTACAGCAAGGTTGCAATCCTTGAGAAGGAGTTAAGCCAACGCGATGAGGATATCAGCAAGAACGCTCTTTTTGCTAAAAGGATTGGTGAGGGCGATTATGTATCGAGTTTCGAAATAGGAGGGGAGGACGATATTCTGGGGAAATCACTTGTGCTTATGCGTAACAACCTGCTTTCCAATCAGAAGAAGGAAGGCGAACAGAACTGGATTGCCAAGGGCAAAGATGAAATTTCCTATATACTCCGTTTGCACAACAATATTGAGGAGTTATCCTACGAAGTTCTTGTAAAACTTATTCGGTACATCAATTCCGTTCAGGGAGCCCTTTATATATATGATGAGGAGAAGAAAATTCTGACCAACCTTGCCACCTATGCATACAACAGGAAAAAGTACGTTCAGCAGGAGTTTAGAGTTGGACAAGGTTTAATTGGCGAGTGCGCCTATGAGAGGGATTACATCTACAGAACTGAACTTCCTGACGATTATGCAACTATAACCTCTGGAATTTTAGGCGACAAAAAGCCCCAAAGTTTACTTTTAATTCCTCTTATTACCGACGAGAAACTTGAGGGTGTTCTTGAATTTGCTACTGTTGACGATGAGATTCCTGAGTTGACCATTCGTTTCCTACGTGAGGTTGGCGAAATTATTGCGCGTACTATTTTTAACCTTCGGATAAATCAGAAAACCGAGAAACTTTTGCAGGAAGCTCAGCAGATGACTCAGGAACTCCGCGAAAATGAGGAGGAACTCCGTCAGAATGCTGAGGAGATGCGTGCTACACACGAGGAGTTGGAGAAATCCAACGCTAAGTTGGAGTCCAAAATTAAGGAGGTGCAGAATGCGCAAAAGCGTCTTCACTCCCTTCTCGAAAACGCATCGGAGATTATTTCCATTTACAGCAGCGAAAAACAGCTTACCTATATAAGTCCGTCGGTTACTAAAATTCTTGGTTACACACCCAACGAAATGATGAGTGGTAAGGATTTTGACCGTTTAACACGTAAAGGCGAAAGTGATTTTAACGAGATGTTTGAGCAACTGCTTGAGAATCCTCGTATTGGAATCACCATTCAGTACACCTTTATGAAAAAGGATGGCGAGAAAATTTTCTTAGAGGTAACTGGTCGCAACCTACTTGATGACCCAGCCATTGGAGGAATAATTATCAACTCGCGCGATATTACTGAGCGCAAGCGAGCCGAGAAAGAGGAGCGTATGAAGAGCAAAATGCAATCGCTCTCCGAGAACTCCATCGATATTATTATGCGTATCAACACATCTGGTCAGTTCTTCTACGCTAACCCAATGGTTGAGCAGTATCTGGGAATAGATTACAAAGATTTAATAAATCAAACACTTACTGCACTTGAGATAAACCCTGTTCTGTCGAACTTTATAAAGGATGCCATTAAGAACATCAAGGTAAATAAGGAGAAAATGGAGGGCGATATCTCCTTTGAATCCAAAATGGGCAATGTAATTATGCGCATTGTGGCTATTCCAGAGTTTAACGAGAACGAGTTGGAAACCATTCTGTTTGTTGGTCACGATATATCGGAGGCCAAGCGAATAGAGATGGAAATTCAGGATAAAAACAGGAAGATTACCGAGAGTATCAACTACGCGCAGCGTATTCAAACATCCATTCTTCCTAATAACAGGATTATTCGCCAGTATTTACCTAAATCGTTCATTTATTATCATCCTCGCGATGTAGTTAGTGGCGACTTCCCTTGGTTTTTCCTAAAAGATGATTATATTTACATAGCGGCAGTTGACTGTACGGGTCACGGTGTTCCAGGTGCTTTGCTATCGTTCATTGGATATTTTACGCTGAATAACGTGGTTGACCACGATTCGTCATACACTGCAGGTGAGATACTTGACAATTTGCATTATGGCGTTCGGAAAACCTTAAAGCAGGACAGACCCGATGCCGATGCACGCGATGGCATGGATATTGCATTTTGCAAGATTAACCCTAAGAAAAAGGAGTTGCAGTATTCGGGGGCTCACAGACCTTTGTTCCTTCTTCGTAAAGGCGAATTGTTGGAATATAAGGGAAATAGAAAGGCCATTGGCGGAATTCCTCACCCCAAAAAAGCAGAGGAAAATTTTGAGAATTATGTAATTGATATACAAACGGGCGATAGAGTGTTTTTCTTCTCCGATGGTATTGTGGACCAGGTTGGAGGTGAGGATAAACGCAAATACAGCCCGCAACGTGTTAGAGATATTATTTTGAATAACCAAAAGCTTTCAATGCCCGAGTTGTCCGAGGTCTTTTCAAAGGATTTAGAGCAGTTTAAGGGTGATATTAAGCAGGTTGACGATATACTTTTAATTGGAATTGAGTTCTAAAATTGCTAATTATTCGTAAATTATATAATTTTACGGGCTATGGATAAGAAAAATGTCAGAGGATTTCTTGAGTTTGTTTACGACTTCTATAAGTCGATGAAAGCTCATGAGATTACCCTTGTTTACGAGGGCGAAATCACCCATCAAATTACCAAGGCGTTCACGTCGCTTACTGAGTCAAACATGGCCAAGGAGGAGGAATCCAACTCGGTTCAGAAAAAAGTGTTCCACGTAATGGTGGAATGCTTGCAGAACATCAGCAAGCACGCCGATAGTTTTGGTTCCGATGATTTTCTTTTTGCAGGTCGTGGTATTTTCATGGTAAGCAAAGGCGATTCAGAGTACCATGTTACCACAGGTAATGTAATTGAGAATGGCAAGATAGAGGAACTATCAAAAATTCTAGATTACATAAACACCTTGGATAAAGAAGGTCTTAAGCAGCTTTACAAAACACAGATGCGCGAAGGACGATTGTCGGAGAAGGGAGGTGCTGGTTTGGGGTTCATCGACATTGCCCGTAAAACTGGACGCAAGCTGGAGTACCACTTCTTGCCAATCGACGAGGAGTCGCACTTCTTTATCCTAACTTCAACTATTTCCAGAAACGAGTAAAAAATAATAATATATGGAAACCATCAAAATAATGGGGACCGACGACACCCCAACTGTTATCTTGGATGCCCAAAATGAGATTTACGAAATCTCAGGTCGTTCCCTGCCCGAGGATGTTACTGCATTCTACGACCCAATTCTTGGATGGCTCGATGAGTATGCATCGTCACCCAACAAAAAAACTATCTTCACCTTTAAGTTGGTTTATTTCAACACTGCCAGTTCCAAGTTGCTGCTCGATATTCTAATGAAGTTGGAGCAAATGCATGAGGCTGGAAACGATATTCTAGTTCGATGGTATTACCCAGAGGATGATGAGGATATGCAAGAGGCAGGCGAAGAGTATGCCGATATTGTTGATGTGCCATTTGAACAGGTAGGGTATACATTAAGTTAGCTTTCCGTTAACTATCTCAAAACGGCTTAAACTATGAGTGAAGAGATTCTCAAAGCGTTAATGCAACTCTTTGCAATTATTGCAAAGCAAGATGAAGGGGTTGAACTTAAAGAACGCGATTATGTTGTTAATTTCCTCACTCAACAGTTAAACGATGAGGCCGTTAGAGAGTACATTCAACTATTCGATGAGCATGCTGGCCTTCTCGATAAGGATGATAATTCCGACGATGAGGAAAAGGGAAAGCGCAAGTTAACCTCAGTTAAAGATTCTGTTCGAATTTTGGGTATTTGTAAAAAAATCAACAAAACCCTTACCCAGAAGCAAAAAATAGTTGTATTGGTTCGTTTGTATGAGCTTATCAACGCCGACCGTAAGTTTACTGATCAACGTATGGCCATTATCAACACTGTGGCCGAGGTTTTTAAACTTACCAAGGAGGAGATAGCTGATATTGAGAATTTTGTTGTAAAGAATACCCCCGACGAACTCGATTTTTCCAGCATACTATCTATCCACGATAAGCCCGAACGTGGACAGAACTGTAAGCATGTTGCTACCGAGGCGTTGGATGGGTATATCTACATTCTACAAATTAAGAGCGAAGATCTTTACTTTTTACGATATACAGGAAATGAAGATATTTTCCTGAACGGATTACCAATTAGCAACCGTCGTATTTATCTGTTTGCGAGCGGTAGTTCGTTGAAATTACCTAAGGGAAAACCCGTTTACTACACCGATGTTGTTGCTCACTTCTTAGCCGATATTACTGCCGTAAGAATTTCTTATAAGGTGGAGGAACTTGGCTATCAATTCAAAACTGGAGGTATTGGACTGCGAAATATCTCTTTCAGCGAAGGTCACGGAAAGTTGGTTGGCATTATGGGTGCCAGCGGAGCTGGTAAAACTACATTGTTAAACGTTCTAGCAGGAATCGAAAAGCCAACTTCGGGAAAAGTTCTTATTAATGGATACGATTTACATACAGAGAAGGAGAAACTTGAAGGTGTAATTGGTGTTATTCCTCAGGACGATTTGCTTATTGAGGAGTTAACCGTTTTCGAGAACCTTTACTATAACGCTAAACTTTGCTTTAAGGATAAAACCGAGGAGGAGTTGGTTGCAATGGTCGATAAAACCTTGAGCAACCTGGGATTACTTGAAAGAAAAGACTTAAAGGTGGGTTCACCTTTAAATAAAATGATTTCGGGTGGCCAGCGTAAGCGTTTGAACATAGCCCTAGAGTTAATACGTGAACCTTCCATACTTTTTGTTGACGAGCCTACGTCAGGCCTTTCGTCGCGCGACTCGGAGAACGTAATGGACCTTTTAAGGGAGTTAACCCTAAAAGGTAAATTGATATTTGTGGTTATTCACCAGCCATCGTCGGATATCTACAAGATGTTCGATAATATGGTGATACTAGATACTGGTGGTTACATGATTTACTATGGCAACCCAGTTGAGGCCGTAATGTACTTCAAACGGATTGATATGCAAATCAACAGCGATGTTGGCGAGTGTCCCGTTTGCGGTAACGTAAATCCAGAGTTAATATTCAACATTATTGAGGCACGGGTGGTGGACGAGTTTGGACGTTATACACCAACCCGTAAGGTATCACCCCATAAGTGGGAGGAGCATTTTAAGGAGAATATCAAGCTTCAATCAATAAATGATGAAACAGCAGAGCCTCCAAGGTCATTGAATATTCCATCAAAAATTAAGCAATTTTTGATTTATACTAAACGCGATTTTCTTTCGAAAATTAGTAATACACAGTATATAATCCTTAACCTGCTGGAAACTCCACTGCTTGCCTTTATCCTTGCTTTCGTTATTCGTTACATTGCCGATCCCAATTCTGATATCTATATATTTAGGGAGAACGAGAATATACCGATTTACATCTTTATGGCATTAATTGTTGCCCTGTTTATTGGCTTAACGGTGAGTGCCGAGGAGATTTTCCGCGATAGGAAGATTCTTAAGCGTGAAGCGTTTCTTAATTTGAGTCGTTCGAGCTATTTGTTCTCAAAAATTGCGATTCTTTTTATTCTTTCGGCGGTGCAAACCGTTACATTTATTCTTATTGCCAATGGTATTCTGCAAATTCGCGGAATGTATTTTGATTATTGGTTAATACTGTTCTCCACAGCTCTTTTTGCAAACATGCTTGGATTGAATATCTCCGCAACATTTAATTCAGCAGTTACAATCTATATTGTTATTCCGTTGTTGATGATTCCTATGATGGTGCTATCGGGTGCTATGTTCAGCTTCGAAAAGCTGAATCGGGCTGTAGGCAGTATCAATAGGGTTCCTTTGGTTGCCGAGTTTATGGTTACAAAGTGGGGGTATGAGGCATTGGTGGTTCATCAATTCAAGGATAACGATTTTCAGAAAGTCTTCTTTGATATTGAAAAAATTCAGCGCAATGCCGATTTTAAAGTTGTGCATTATATTCCTGAGCTAGAAAAGAGGGTCAACTACTGTATTGAGAATCTTGGCGAAAAGAATAACCCCGAAATCAAGAAGAAATTTGATGATGCTTTGGCTGTAATCAGGAGGGCTGTTTTAACAGAAACTTCAACTTATTCAAAATCTATTCCATATAATTACACTGACAGGTTAACCCCAGAGAAGTTTGACGAAGAAGCCGCATATCCTTTGATTGATTACGTTGATGCATTGAAACGTTTCTATAACGAAATATTCTTGGCTCAAAGTCAAAAACGTGAAAGAATAGTGGAGTATTTGGTGAGCACAAACCCAAAACTTTACGAAGGTAAGCGTAGGGCTTATCACAACGAGAGTATTAGTGATCTTGCGACGAAATTCACCGAGAAAAATAAAATATTGCAGTACAAGGATGAGCTAGTTCAGCAAAACGATCCCGTGTTCCGAGATCCATTACCAAACCACATACTCGACTTCCGCGCGCATTGCCTTGCACCTCGAAAGCACGTTTTGGGAATGTATTTCGATACTTTCTGGTTCAACCTAACAGCAATTTGGGTAATGACCATT
>CAZTVY010000121.1:0-8100 GCA_964617235.1 uncultured Rikenellaceae bacterium
TTTCTCCATAACCATCAACAAAAGACTTATTGTCACCAAGACGTTCCCATGGGCCATAGTTAATTTCAGCAAATTCAGCGGTTGGCTCATCGGTAATCCCTTTAAACAGGTTCTCCTTGTTACCATATGCTTGAAGCCAGAAAATTTCATCCATAAGTTGAGCTGCTTCGAATAGATATGGCAACATTTGGCGTTCTTTGGCCGATAAGTGAATAATATCCGAACGAAGTTCTACAGGTGCATATTCATCTACTTTCTTTTGCATGGGAGATTTCTCCTCCTTGTTTTGTTTTGTTCCACATGATGTAAATGCAATTGCTGAAACTAATGTATATACCAGATATTTTTTCATAACAGAATTGTTTTAATTAATACTATTTGTTTTCCTCTAAAACATCGTCGGAATTAAACTTAAATCCTAAACGCTTACCTGTTTGAAGTTTTGAGTTCTCAATTTTAGTATTCATTTGGATAACAGATGCAATTTTAACTACATCATACGGAGGAACCAACAAATCAAATTCAAGAGCATAAAGAATTGCGGACTCAATAATTTGCCTAATAGAATCCTTATCAACAGTAGCTGTCCCAAAATTATTGTAAAGAAATCCCATTTGACGCTTTCCTTCTACAAAATAATGGTAATCCTTATTCACAAAGATTCTACCAATAAGGTATCCGAGGTCATCCAAGCGATTGTATTTGAAAGAATCCGTTAAGAAGTTGTAAACGTTAATAATACCACAATACGATGCTAACTTATTTTCTTTCACATACGATAATTTCCAAATACTATGATCGCGGTCAAATTCAAAAATATTAGTGTGCATACTAAAAATTAGCAAATCACCCGCAACCCTAATTTCGGCCTCAAACTTTCCCCTATCTCTGTACTCCAATCTAACTCTTTTGTCAACATTTCTTAAATTGAAGTTTAATTCATTGGACATTTCGTGCAAAACCTCCTTAATCATATTGAAAACCTCGAAGGTGTTGTCGAAGATTTTTTGTTTAAGAACTGCTTTTTCAGATAATAGTCCGGTGATTAACTGTTTAGGCTCCTGTTGAGGGTTATCCATTGGAATACAATTTAAAGTTTAATCCAAATATACAAATGTTATTAGATTACTGCAAGTTTAATAAGACTGTGCAAAAATTGCCCTTTGTTTTGAAGGCTTTCCTGTTACAATACATTTACCCTCCTCTAATTCTCCATCAATAGGTATACATCGAATTGTAGCTTTAGTCTCCTCCTTAATTAATTGTTCTGTTTCCACGGTACCATCCCAATGAGCAAGCACAAAACCTCCTTTTTCGGAGATAACCTTTTTAAACTCATCGTAACTGTTAACCTTAGTAGTATTAAGGGCTCTGTAATCAACCGCCTTATTATATAAATTACTCTGAATATCATCCAATAAACTTACAATTGAATCAGCCAGATTATCCTGTGAAATAAACTGTTTCTGCAACGTATCGCGACGAGCAACCTCAACAGTTCCTTTCTCCAAATCCTTAGGTCCAATAGCAATTCTAACAGGGTAACCCTTCATCTCGTACTCCGCAAATTTAAAACCAGGCTTATAGTTATCTCTATTATCATAGTGTGTAGTAACACCACGCTTATGTAACTCCTCGCGCAGATGATTTACAGTATCAGAAATCTTAGCCAATTCTTCGTCGCTTTTATAAATAGGTACAAAAACAACTTGAGTTGGAGCTAGTTTTGGTGGTAGAACCAAACCGTTATCGTCGGAATGAATCATCACCAAGGCACCCATTAATCGAGTAGAAACCCCCCAAGAGGTTGCCCAAACATAATCGAGAACGCTTTCCTTATTCAAGAATTTTACATCAAAAGCCTTTGCAAAGTTCTGTCCAAGAAAATGAGACGTGCCCGCCTGAAGCGCCTTTCCATCCTGCATCATAGCCTCAATTGAATAGGTATCGAGAGCACCAGCAAACCGTTCCGATTCCGATTTTCGACCAATTACCACTGGCATTGCCATCCAATTCTTAGCAAATGTTGCGTAAACATTAATCATACGCTCTGCCTCTTCAACTGCCTCCTGCTTGGTTGCATGAGCTGTGTGCCCCTCCTGCCAAAGGAACTCAGCAGTGCGAAGGAATAAACGAGTGCGCATCTCCCAGCGAACCACGTTGGCCCATTGGTTTATAAGTATTGGTAAGTCACGGTAAGACTGAATCCATGTCTTATATGTATTCCAAATTATTGTTTCGGAAGTTGGGCGAACAATTAATTCTTCCTCCAATTTTGCATCTTCATCAACAACAATCCCCTTGCCATTAGGGTCATTTTTTAAACGGTAATGCGTAACTACAGCGCATTCCTTAGCAAAACCTTCCACATGAGATGCTTCTTTACTAAAAAACGATTTTGGAATAAACAATGGGAAATATGCATTTTGATGCCCTGTTTCCTTGAACATTTTATCAAGCTGTGCTTGCATTTTTTCCCATATTGCATAACCGTAAGGCTTAATAACCATACATCCACGGACTGCAGAATAATCGGCCAAACCAGCCTTAGTAACAATATCGTTATACCACTGTGAATAATTTTCACTTCTGCTTGTAATTTCCTTCGCCATAACGCTTTCTTGGTATGAAATTTGTAGTAAATCAGTTAATAATATGAAGCAAAAATAACTATAATTTTAATGTTATACTATAACCTGCAAGGAGGTACACTATGAAAACCAAAACTAACATTCCAATACTTACATTGCTTGGACTACTTATGATGTCGTGCGCATCAAGTTCGCAAGTAGGTAAAACTTCATCTTGGAGCGATGAAATATATGGTTCACCTGCTAAACCACAAACCTCTCAACTTGCACAGAATGAAGAGCAAAGTGGTACTCCTGAGAAAAAAGAAAATTCCAACTATGCTAACTTAGAACAAAAATACGCTGATGTTATTGAAATAAATATGGATAGCATCAAAAATGATACCGTAATATATAGAGCAGAGGAGACAAACCCTTACAGCAGGGTTCTTTCCGATTCTTACCAAGAATCGTACGAACGTAGGTTAAGAGGCCTAAGCGATCCGTACTATAGGATGGAAAACTGGTCGACTTACTATTCCGACGATTACTGGTATGCGCAGGCCTACGACCCTTACTTCTACAATGTAGTTGTTATGGGGAATCAGGTTTGGGTTGAACCTCGGTATATTTCTGCGATGTTTGGCTGGCCTAGAACAAGTTTCAGTTTTGGGTTTGGATTTGGCTGGAATTACGGCTATTGGAATTATGACCCATGGTATTGGAGTTACCCCTATAACTATAATTACTATAGTTACAACCCCTGGTACAATAACTCCTACTGGTGGGGATGGAACGATGGATATTGGGCTGGAAACAACTCAAATAATATATCAAACAACTCCTACTATGGTAGAAGAGTAAATGGAACCAACAATTACACAACACGTAGAACAGGTATAGTCACAACAACCGATGGTAGTCAAACAGTTGTATCACGTCGCAGAGATGGGAGTACTTCAAGTTTAAATCCTATTGTTTCTACTCGTAGAACACAAACACGCGTAACTCCAACCTATGAATCCAATGGAAGACGCGAGTCTAATGTAAATGGCCAAGCATCATCGAATACAAGGAGAACTGACGGTACCAATGCGCGCCGAGTATCAGAAAGACCTACACGAGAAATTGGTGTTTCCGAACCAACTCGCAGAACATACAACCAATCAAGTGGAAGAACTAGAACATCTACAGAAAACACTTACCGAAGAAGCGAGGGTTCCCAAAACAGCAATGCATCAGGAACAAGTCGTACTTCCTCAGGAAACAGAAATTCTACCCCTACATACAATAGGCCAGAAAGAGTAAGTACTCCAACCAATACATCATCTTCTTCAAGAAACAATGATAGCTATAGGCAATCAGGTTCTGATAGCAGATCTTCATCATCCGGTAGTAGCCAAAGCGGATCACGTAGCAGTTCGTCAAGCTCATCAAGCTCATCTTCTGGTTCAAATACAAGAAGACGATAAAAAACTCCGTATAGGGGATAGTGATTATCCCCTATATAATATAATTACTGAATTTTAATTTTTCAGACTATGAAAAAGTCATTTATAAAGATTACAATAGCAGGGCTATTTATTTCATTAGGTAGCAACTTATTTTCACAATCATTGGCCGATGGACTTAGATACTCGCAAACCTTAAATGGAGGTACTGCCCGATTTGTATCGATGGGTGGAGCATTTGGAGCCCTCGGTGCCGATTTTACTTCAACATCTATTAACCCAGCAGGACTTGGTGTTTATAAATCATCGGAATTTACCATTACTCCATCGTTTAAGCATAATAGTGTTCAATCATCCTATAATGGGCTTAATTCATCTGATTCAAAAAACAGATTATCTATTGATAACTTAGGGATTATTCTCTCTTTCAGTCCTTACAAAACTGAAGAAAACGGAATAATTAACTACAACATTGGATTTGGCTATAGCAGAACAAACGATTTCCATACAAACTCATATTCTAAAGGGGATAATAGTACAAATTCAATCATGGACAACTTTGCAGAAAGAGCCAGTGGATATTACTATGAGGATTTATTTGACGATGATAATAAAACTCCATTTAAAAATGGAGTGGCTCCTTGGGAAGTAATTATGGCCTGGAATACATATCTGCTTTTTGATACAATAGCAGGAAGCAATGGGACAGAATATATGCCAGCATTATTAAATGGTGATGGAGTCACTCAACAGAACATTGCAAACTCTAAAGGCGGAAGTGGAACTTATGATATCTCCTTTGCAATGAATATCTCAAACAAACTTTTCATAGGAGCATCGTTAGGTATTTCCGATTTTAGCTATACCTATAATGCCACTTATAAAGAAGATGCTTTTGAAACAAATCCTGAAATAAGTATTGGAAACCGTTTTTACTATATGGACTACAACCAGTACTATGAAGCCAGAGGAGCTGGATACAACTTTAAAATTGGAGGAATTTATACTCCAATACCTTCTATAAGAATAGGACTAGGCATTCATACCCCCACATTCTTTTCATTCGACGAAAAGTATTCCTATTCGATAACATCAAATTTTGATATTAATGGCGTAGAAAAAAATTCAACAAGTAAATCACCTCTTGGAAATTATGAGTACGATTTTGAAACCCCATTCAAATTTATTGGTAGTTTTGCTTATATATTCCAAGGCAAAGGCCTTATTAGCATTGATGTTGAGCGAGTGAACTATGCTTCTATGAAATTTAGTAATGGTGGTGATGGCGATAACTTAAACGATTTAAATATTGAAGCCGAAAATACTTTCAGAAATGTATTCAATTTTAGATTTGGAGGAGAGTACCGTATTGGCGATTTTGCCCTAAGAGGAGGGTATGCATTTTACCCATCGCCATATAAGAGTGGATTTATAAACGACAAGGCAAGCATATCACAATACTCTGGTGGTGTTGGCTACAGGTCGGGTAATTTCTCAATAGATATGGCCTATTTACACACCGTAAAGAAAGAATCGTATGTTTTTTATTCAGGAGCCAACCCTGTTGATACCAAAATAAAAGATGGACGATTCCTTGTTACCCTTGGATTTAGGTTTTAATTTGATACAACACTTTTTTGAGCCCGTCAATCTACTTGGCGGGCTTTTTTATCGAGGCTTCTATTACCTCTATTGCAGAAAGTCCCTCATTAAAAAGCAAATCAACAATACTTAAATTGGGTACAAAACCAAATTTATTGGAAAAAACCTGAAAATACTCTGCAGACAAAAATTGTGTGTCATTTAAAAAATCAACCTTTGGAGAAATTGAGTTACGGAAATCTACCTCGTAATTAGAAAAATATTGAGTTGTAGTATGAATATTTGGCTGTATAGATAAGAAATCAAATATGACATTCATTAACTGATAATCTAACTCAAAAAGGTTAGTGTAACGCTTGTTATAAAAAGGTTCCAGAATATCAGCCACAAAATCATAATAGGCTGAAGTTCTATAGGCCGACTCGATGGTCTTCCAGTGATTCTTTTGCCATAGAGTTGAATTATCAATCTCTATCAACTTAATGGGTGTATGGTTTCCTTGCGTTTTTACAACAGGAATAGTCAATGAAATTGGCCCATTTGCTCCAAGGATTACGCACCTATTGCGGTAGGTTTGTTTTGTATAGTTTTCGGCCGATTCAATATATATATTTTGATACTGTATTAACTTGGCAAAATACTGCACAGGGGGCAAATAGCCTATGGATAGTATGACAGAATTACTCATTGAGTTATTATAATTTCAAAAATAATACGGCAAAAATAAGCATCCTTTTAAAATAAAAACCCCCGAGGAATTTCCCCGAGGGCAATATTTCATATAACTAGGTTAGTGAATTCCTTTAAACATTCTACTCCAACGGATATTACGTGGGAAACTCTTATCCTTGTCGAGCGATAGCCACACAAACAAAGCTTCTCCAACCACATGATCTTCTGGCACAAATCCCCAAAAACGACTATCCGCGGAGTTATGGCGATTATCACCCATCATAAAGTAGTAGTCCATCTTAAAGGTGTAAGTTTTCGCTAACTGACCGTTAACATAGATTTCGCCATTACGAACGGCAAGATCATTATTCTCGTAAACATCAATAATTCGCTCGTAAATTGGCAAGTTATTAAGGTTTAAGTCAACAGTAACTCCTTTTTTTGGTATCCAAAGCGGCCCGTAGTTATCTTCGTTCCAAGTATAGTTAGGATTATGAGGAAAGATAAGCTTCCACATCATCAATGTATCGGTATTTTCGGTTTTCACTACCTCAACCACATTACTCATACCCTTAATTTTCTCCAAAGCCTCCTCGGTTAATGGTATTTGGTAGAAACCACCCGTAGGGCTATATCCTTGATCTGCCTTTGAAATGCCAAGTTGCTCAAACCTAATAGGGTTAATGGCAGAGCCATTAGTTTTTATTTGGTAGTTATACTGACGCTTACCAATCTTAACCTGCTCCTGCCCATTAACATAAAGTTGACCATGCTTAACCTGAATGGTATCGCCTGGCAAACCAACGCATCGTTTAATGTAATTCTCGCGCTTATCAACTGGGCGATATATTACATCGTAATTTTTCTTCAAATTTTCGGCGCCATAAATCCTTGCCAAGGTGTAGTAACTGGAATTTTGATCCTGTAAAACCACCGTATCGCCCTCGGGGAAGTTGAAAACTACAACATCGTTACGCTGTATTTTGCCTAATCCTGCAATACGCTTATAGGGCCAACGGGGCCATTCTATAAATGATTTTGCGGTTTTGGATAAAGGCAATGTATGGTGTACAAAAGGGAATGATATTGGTGTGTTTGGAAGTTTAGGGCCGTAACTAACCTTGCTTACAAACAGATAATCACCAATAAGTAAACTCTTCTCCATTGAAGAAGTTGGAATGGTATATGCCTCAATAAAGAACATGCGGATAAGAGTTGCTGCAACAACAGCAAAAATAATGGCATCAATCCACTCAATTAAAACGGTTTTCTTCTGTCCACGTTTCTTCCAAAATGTCCAGTTTACCTTTTGGGTGATATAGAAATCAAAAATAATTGGCAAGCCGAGTAGTAACCAGTAGTTTCCTATCCAAATTACCCAAAGAGTAAAAACTAAAGACGAAATAACAAAATTTATTTGCCTAATTCTTTTCTGCTTTTCTTTTAATTCTTCTTCACTAATATTCTCTTCAACATGAATTACTGTTGAATTACTTAGCGATTCAATCAATAAATTTTCTTTCATTTTAAGAGAGTACCAGCCAAAAATTGCTAAACAATCTAATAAATGAATTTACTAAGGTTAACTTCTTAGATAAGTCACGAGCATCTCTAACTCTAATCTTTGTAAAATACTGGCCTGGAGTACACGCATAAGCCATTAGCACAGGAATTCCAACAATATAGAGTAATGCAAAGATTGCAATTTTGTATAGTGAAGAAATTGATGAATTGGTGCTTACAAAATAAATGATAACACCGACAATAACTAAATCAATCAAATTTGCTAATGCTCTTCTTCCAAA
>CAZTVY010000122.1:0-1849 GCA_964617235.1 uncultured Rikenellaceae bacterium
GCACCCCTTACATCCTGCATTTTCCCAACCTCGGCAACGGCCAAATCGATATCGGCCAAGGTCATACTCTTACGGTTGCGCATCACCCTGCTTTTTTTGTAACAAAAGCGGCAGTAGGCAGGACAATCAAAATGGGGTGTTAGTAGAACCCTATCTCTGTACAACCTTTCTAAACCATAAATAGGAGAGGTCTTTTTACCCTCCTCAAAGGGCGTTGCAGTTCCATTTGTTACAGCCTCAAGGGGCGAAGGGAGAAATTGTTTCCTAATGCTATCGTACTTAACTATAAGTTTTTTTAGGTAAGGGGTAATCCTCATTGGATTATCCAGTAGAATGGAATCAATCGCCTCTTTTTCCGATTCATTTTTTGCCAAACAATGAATCAAGTCAACACATACATCGTCCTGAGTTTTTAGAAAATCATTATCCATAAAATCACATTTTAAAAGGTTAGAAAGTATTTTTTAACTGTTTAATATTATTCTTCAGTTATTTAAGGTTTTCCTCATAAGGGTTGAATGTTTATGTGGTTTTACAGAAACTGAATAAAAGAATCTGCCTTTATCAGTTTAATAGGAATTACCAATTAATTGTTACCCTGTTTTTCTTGAGTTTTTGAATAAAAAGTTGAATTATTTTCAATGTCTGATTTAAACTTTTCATCAACAGCAGATTATAAAATCACCATAATTTTGGATGTAAATAATTTTAGGGTTACTTTTGCGCCGAAATCATTCTAAAATTCTATATGGACGATTATCACCCTGATTGTTGAACTTGAATAGAGGCTTAATGCAGAAATCCTCTATTCTATAATTTATGGAGGCTACTGCATGAAAACCTATTGGAAGAATGGCAAAGGGATAGTTTCGTGTCCACAATGGGAACCCAACTGCTGGGTTAGCGTTGAAATCCCCACCGATGAGGAAAAGCGTTACTTAATAGATGAACTCGGCGTTCCCGAGGCATTCTATAACGATATCGAGGACGTTGATGAGCGTCCGCGTATTGAGTACGACGAGGGCTGGTTTTTTATACTTTTACGAATCCCTTACAAAAACAGCGATTCAAGCATACCCTACTCTACTGTGCCGCTTGGTATTATTTTCAAGGATGATGTTTTTGTATCAATCTGTTTCTATCAAACGGAAATTTTACCTGATTTTATTCAGTTTACTTACCGTAAGAACATTACCAAACGCGATAATTTTGATTTGGTTTTACGGCTCATGCTCTCGTCGAGTGTTTGGTTCCTGAAATACCTAAAGCAAATTAACCAAAGTATCAAGTTGGCCGAAACACAACTTGAGCGTTCCATTAAAAACGAGGATTTGCAAGCATTGCTGAAAATTGAAAAGAGCCTAGTATTCTTTACGACCTCGCTAAAGGGCAACGACATACTGCTGCATAGAATCAAAAATCTCCGTAACTACAAAGATACTTATGACCTTGAGTTGGTTGAGGACGTTGAAATCGAGTTACGTCAGGCGCAAGAAACCACCAATGTTTACTCCGACATTCTTAGCGGGATGATGGATGCTTACGCATCGGTTATTTCCAATAACCTAAACATAATAATGAAGCAGCTCACATCTATCTCAATTATATTGATGATTCCCACATTGATTGCGAGTTTGTATGGTATGAACGTTCCAAATGGATTCGAAAATGTAAAATGGGGGTTTTGGATAATTCTTTTCGTATCATTCCTTTTCTCGATGTTTGGGGTAGTTCTATTTATGAGGAAGAGATGGTTTTAATGAAAAAAAGCAAGAGCCTCAACATTGAGGCTCTTGCTTTTTTAAACAAATCAATTAAAACTAAAAGAATAGTATATAATTGCGAATGA
>CAZTVY010000122.1:1859-6078 GCA_964617235.1 uncultured Rikenellaceae bacterium
GTTCTCGAAGAAAACACTTACGCGGACATCAGCGAAATTTATTATTCCGAAAAATATAATACAAACGCCAATAATAATAAGGGCAATAAGAGCTAGGGCTACAATAAATAAATATTCACTAGCACCTTCTTCAGACTTTGTAGTTGAACCGTCACTCCATTTTGTTACGACTGTATAAGTTACTGGGGTTGCAGCAACAATTGCTAAAACGGTTTTAATAAGACCACTTGAAAATTTTTTACCACCAAACCATTCCATCCTTTTTTCAATTAAAAATTGAGGTGCATAGCTTGCCATTATGTAGAAAATCATTGAACCCCATAGCCACCATAAACTTAAAAGTTTTTTAAAGAAACCTCCTGATGGGCCAATAAAGAAAAAGAGCAGAAGAACTAAACCTGATACTGTCAATAACGACCAACTTCCTGCAAAAGAGCGTGCTGTTCTCTCTTTAACAATGCCACCAAGTTCATTCATTCTATTAATCACTGTTTCGCTTGTAGGCATAAACTGTTTTGCTTGATTAATTAATGCTACTGATCGTTTTACTTGAGCCATTCTTCTGGGTATATAGTAAGTTTCTCCATCTTCACCTTTGTAACTGGACCATTGTACTAGGGCTGTTTCCAATAACTCGAATGCTTTTTCGTTTTCCTCATCCGATGCTTTTTCTGATAAACCCTGTACTCTGCGTTGTTCTATCATTTGCTCAACGCTAGTCTCTGTGTAATATTTTTTGCGAAGAATAATAAACATGTAGGCGAGTCCCCCAAAAAATGCTCCGAGGAGCAACAATGCAACAACTGCATTAATAACTTTTGATCCTGTATTTTCGGCAGAATGATCAGATGAAGTTTGATCCGTTTGAACGGTTGCTTTATCATCCTGTACCGAGAAAGATGTTGTAGCATAAGTGCATGGTGCTGCTACAAAAATTAGGAATGCCCCAAGTAGTATTAAAACAAGTTTTTTCATAGTCAATATGATTTAGTTATGAATTAGTAATCAAGATTACCCATAACCTGAATTTATTGCAAATTATTGATGTTTCGATTTATAAATCAAAACATAGTCAATGCGTATCTGCCAAGTTAACAACTAGTTATCACTACCGCGCCATTGAGTTGGAGTAAGCCCTTTTTGCTTTTTAAAAGCAACATTAAATGTTGATTTGGATTTAAAGCCTGCATTCAAGGCCAATGCCTCGATTTTGATATTATTCAATTTGCTATCCTTCATTAATGTGCAAGTCTTCTCAACTCTATATTGATTAAGAAGTTGCGAAAAGTTGATTTTATACTCATCATTTATAAATCGCGAAAGATATGTGGTGTTTGTGTCAAGCAGTTCGGCAAGTTTTTGCAAGGTTAACTCTGAATCGGTGTAAACTTCCTGATCAATAAATATTCTACTAAATCTTTCTTTCAATGAAGCGGGGATATCCTTTTCCTTCCTTCGAGCACTTTTAAAAACTCGATTGTTTTCAAAGAATTTGCTCGTCCGACTAAGTTTTAATATGTATAATCCTAAAAAAGTTAGGGTTAAAACAAATAAAATTACGATGGAATAAATAACCATTCTATAAACACCAACTCTACTGCCTAAAATTTCTATGATATTTTGTTTGCCTTCCAGTTGATATTTTGCATTCACTTCGGCAACTTGAATATTAGTTTTTTCATTAACTAGTATTTGCTGGGCTTGGTTTGCCTTATCGTTATAATAGAAACTACTATCGATATTTTTTTGTGTTCGAAAAACTTGTGCTAAGGTTTGGTAAATATCTGGCAAATAGTAGATACAAGGCTCCTGCTCTGCTATACGCTTTGCTATATGAAGCGTATTTATGGCTTCTTCAAAATTTTGTTCCTTAATGCTTATCCTTGCTAATGCAATGTAAATATGGGCACGTTGTATTTTTTCTTTTTTTTCTATTGCTTTATTTAGCGCTTGATTCAAATACTCTTTGGCCTTGGGCAAACTATCAATTGATATTAAAACTTCGGCCGCTTGGACTCTTGAGTATAAATAAATAGTTGTATTAATACAGTTTTCCGATTTTTTTACAGCAGCATGTAAATACTTTAAACCTAAAAATTTGTCTTCGGCAGCTTTATAGGAACCATAATTTGTAGTAGCTACAATAATTGTATTTGAATCCTTGCTTAACAATGCATAATGGTAACATGAATCCATCAACCCCCTTACTGCATTGGATTCGAGATTTGTTATTAACAAAGTATTCAGAGCTCTGAAATTATCTGATAAAGACTTGTAGTTTTTCTGTAGTTTATTTAAATTCAGTCGTTTATGGCAAATAAGGATTGCCGAATCGTACTGCCCTAATTTTGAATAGATATCTTCTATAGTAAAAAGGCTTTTAAGTAAACTAATCGTATCCTTGGCGTTTTCGCTAATTTCTATGGATTCAATTAACTGTCTTTTTGATTTACTGTATTCCCGGTTTTCATACTCCTTTTTAGAAATGTAAAAATTGTAATTTGTTACAACAAACTCTAACGGTAAAACAAATGAAAGTATAAGGAGGAATCGGTTCATGCCTTAAAACAAATCTAATAATCAAAAATAATTAAAAAAGATTTGAAATTTACCATAGGTATTAATATGCGCCAAAAATGTATCATAGAAAACCTTTTATTTGCTATCTTGGCATTGTTTTTAACTTAAATTTTATTCTTAAATAGTAAAAGATGAAACCAACACTTATAATCCTTGCTGCAGGAATGGGAAGCCGCTATGGTGGTCTTAAACAGGTTGACGGATTGGGCCCAAACGGCGAGACTATTATTGATTACTCCGTTTACGATGCTTTTAGGGCAGGCTTTGGAAAGGTTGTTTTTGTTATTCGCAAAAGCATTGAAAAGGATTTCCTTGAGGTTTTTGGAAACCGATTTAGCAAGGATGTGCACTACGAGATTGCTTACCAGGAGTTAGATATGCTACCCGAAGGGTTTACTTGTCCAGCCGACAGAACCAAGCCCTGGGGAACTGCTCACGCAGTTTGGGTTACAAAGCATCTTGTAAATGAGCCTTTCGCAGTAATTAATGCCGACGATTTTTACGGTTACGATACTTTCCGGGTTTTGGCTCAGGAGCTATCAAAGCCAAACCTTCCTAAAGGAAGTTACTTTATGGTAGGATTTAAACTGGGTAAAACACTTTCGGAAGAAGGGGCTGTTTCCCGCGGAGTTTGCACTACTGATAGTCAGATGCTTTTGCAGAATGTGGTTGAGCGCACTCATATTGAAAGAATCGACGGAAAAGTTTGTTACAAAGATGAAAACAATAACTCTGTGGAGTTGAACGAAAATCTTCAGGTTTCGATGAACTTCTGGGGGTTTACTCCCGATTTTTTTGGGTATACCGAGAAGTTAATGGTCGATTTCTTTAGTGGTTCCATTGGAAACGCCAAGGCGGAATTCTATATACCAACCGTTGTAAACAAATCAATCCAAGAAAAAATTGCCACCTGCAAAGTTCTTAGTACAAATGCAGAGTGGTTTGGAGTAACATATCCTGGCGATAAACCCTTGGTAATTGAGCGGTTAAGCAAGTTGATTAAGGCTGGAGAGTACCCCTCGCCGCTGTGGAAGAGATAATTTTAACACGGTTGTAGAGTTTTTGATGTGTTGAAATTTTAGGAAAATTATTGAAAAGCGGATTAATTTGCTTCTTGATAAACCTAACCTATAAAATTAACATTATGTCATTTGCAACTATCGACTACATCATTTTTGCTGCTTACGCAGTAATTATTGTCGGATTGGGGCTTTGGATATCGTTCCGCAAACGCGATTCAGAGACCAACTCCGGCGACTATTTCCTTGCAGGACGCGCTTTGCCTTGGTGGGCAATTGGAGCATCGTTAATTGCCTCAAACATTTCAGCCGAGCAGTTTATTGGTATGTCCGGTTCCGGATTTGCCATCGGCTTGGGAATTGCCTCATACGAATGGATGGCTGCCCTAACTTTAATTATTGTGGCAATGTTCTTTCTTCCAATTTTCTTGGAGAAGAAAATATTTACAATGCCTCAGTTCCTCGAGGCTCGTTTCGATAAACGTGTAAAAACCGTAATGGCTGGTTTTTGGTTGCTGGTATTTGTTTTTGTAAACCTAACATCCATAATTTACCTAGGCGCATTGGCGATGCAAAAAATCATGGGCATTCCAATGATTTACAGCATTCTTGGCCTAGCA
>CAZTVY010000122.1:6094-8087 GCA_964617235.1 uncultured Rikenellaceae bacterium
TTTATTCGATTTATGGTGGACTAAAAGCAGTTGCATGGACTGATGTTATTCAGGTTGTTTTCCTTGTTGGAGGCGGATTGGTTACAACATATTTTGCTTTGGATTATTTGAGTGGAGGTGAGGGATTTATTGCAGGTTTTAAGGTTCTTCTTCAAAAAGCACCCGAAAAATTCGATATGATTCTGGAAAAGGGTCAACTTATGATTCCCGATGGCAAAGGCGGCCAGAAGGATGCTTATATTGACCTGCCCGGTATTAGCGTACTTATTGGTGGAATGTGGGTTGCAAACCTTTACTACTGGGGATGTAACCAGTACATTATTCAGCGCGCCCTTGCTGCAAAAAGCATTAAGGAAGCACAAAGCGGTTTGGTATTTGCTGCATTTCTTAAGATGATACTTCCGTTAATTGTTGTTATTCCTGGTATTGTTGCCTTTGCTTTAAGTGCCGATATAGCCAAATCCGATGAGGCTTATCCTTGGTTACTACACAATTTTGTTCCAACGGGTGTAAAAGGCCTTGCATTTGCAGCATTGGTTGCCGCAATTGTTAGTTCATTAGCATCGATGATGAATAGCGTTGCCACAATATTCACAATGGATTTTTACAAGGAATACATAAACAAGGAAGCATCCGAGCATAAACTTGTAACTGTTGGCCGACTTGCAGCATTTGTATCGTTGGTGATTGCTGTATTTATTGCGCCAATGCTTTCGAACCTCGACCAAGCTTTCCAGTACATCCAAGAATTTACTGGGTTTGTTAGTCCTGGTGCATTGGCAATTTTCCTTGCAGGATTCTTCTACAAAAAGGCCACAGCCAACGGAGCTTTAGGTGCGGCAATTGGAACATTCATATTCTCGCTTCTATTTAAACTTCTTTTGCCTAGCCTTCCATTTATGGATAGAATGGGAATAGTATTCCTAATTTGCTTGGCAATTATTTGGGTATTTGCAGTAATTGAGGGGAATAAACAACACCCAAAAGCAATTACTATTTCAAAAGGGTTATTCTCAACGGGTAAAGGGTTTAAAATTGGCTCGGTGATAGTTATAATACTACTGATAATTCTTTATACCATTTGGTGGTAAAATAGTATTTATTGAAATAAAAAGAGGGCTTTTAAGCCCTCTTTCTTTTTTAGTATTTTGCGCCCGATGTCTGGCTAAAATATTTTACCTCTTTTCCGAGTATATCCGATAGAAGAATATCGGCCAGTTTACTTGTTCCCAAACGGAATAGTCCTGGGTAAAGCCACTCTTGACCTAGCACTTGCTCCACAATGGTGTAGAATACCAAAGCATCGTATGAGTTTGAAACGCCACCGGCAGGTTTCATACCTACTTTGCGACCAGTTTTATCGAAATACTCCTTAATTGCTGTGCACATAACGTAAACCGAATCAGGTGTTGCGGCTGGTTCAAGTTTTCCTGTTGAGGTTTTAATAAAATCTGCTCCGGCTTCCATTGCAAGGAACGATGCAAGTTTAATATCTTCGAGACTTGGTAGTGCTCCTGTTTCTAGAATAACTTTTACTTTGGCCTCATCGGCAACCTCTTTTATTTGCTGTAACTCGCTGTAAACAGTAAAATAGTCACCCTCAAGGAACGAGCCAACAGACATAACCACATCAAGTTCATCGGCACCTTGCTCAAGGGTCATATCACACTCCGACAGTTTAATATCGATGTATGTTTGTGATGATGGAAAACCAGCAGAAACCGATGCAATTTTTACATTCTCGGCGGTTAGGTTTTCCTTAACTGCAGGAACAATACTTGGATAAACGCAAATTGCGGCAACGTTTGGCATTCCGGGGAAATCGGTTTGGAACTTGCTCACCTTATCGGCAAATAGTTTACCGCGCTCGTAGCCATCGGTTGTGTTCAGTGTGGTTAAATCGATAGAGCTGAAGCACTTTTTCAAAGTTTCTACCTCGCCTAAACGAGCCTTGGCAATATCTTTAATCTTATTCAATGCAGTTTGAACCGCA
>CAZTVY010000123.1:0-8081 GCA_964617235.1 uncultured Rikenellaceae bacterium
AAAAAGAAAGGTGGTGGCAATGCTTTTGGAAAATCGTTAGTTTCATATACTTCTGGTGGACTTGTTGATACAACCGATACGCAAGATTTACCACAAATCATTCAAAAATTCTTTAAGGAAAATAAAATTCCTCAACAAATTGTTGCCAAGTGGTACGGACGAGATGAAAAAGGAAACTTTAACATGAACCTAATTGGCGAAAGAGGTCAATACGATGCTACTGAAATGCAGGCAAGTATAGCAAAAGCGAGTGTTAGAGGCAAAGCAATGCTTGCCGATGCTGGCGAAGAGTTAATTTCCAATACATTTGTTGTGGTTACTCGCTTTAAGTATATCCCCAAAGAGGAAGTTATGGCCGCAGCAAAACGCGGATTATCATTACTAAAAGAATTTGGTGGGCAAAATGCTAAATTTATAGCCGACATTGGTTCTACTGCTGCCGATGTGGCTTCAAAAGGATACGTGATTCAGGCCAACTCTTACCTTTACAAATTACGTTGGAACGATTCTATTGCCGCTGTATTCTACCAAGACATGTGGAACGACTCCTACGACAGTTCGCCCGAGCGTGCAAAAGCATTTGATAGCACCGACCTATTTAAACTTGAACTTGTGGGATTCGATAAGGCCTGGGCCGATCTTCAATCGTCAATATTTACAACAAAATCGGAAGATGAACTTGTTCGCATAGCAACAGTTAAGGCAATTGACGCTGTTATTGCAAAATTACAACGTGCTCACGATGTGTTTAAAACTAAAACTCCGCTATATGAGGTTGACCCAATATCTGCTAAGATTGGTTTGAAAGAGGGCTTGGAGAAGGGAGACCGTTACGAGGTGCTTGAGCAAACCATTGACGATGAGGGCAGAACTAAGTACGTAAGAAAAGGAGTTGTTAGGGTTGACCAACCAATTTGGGATAACCGCTACATGGCTGGTGAGGAAGTCGCAGCCGATAGCACCGCTACCGCTGCTCCTTTAGTTGATAAAACTATCTTTAAGGGTATGGGAAAATTCTACCCAGGAATGCTTATCCGACAAATTAAATAGTAATCCTTTAAAACAACCTATGTAATATGAAAACTAAACTATTTTTTGGCACTTTAACACTAGTTGCCCTAATTGCCACATCGTGTGCAACATCAAAGAAAGCGGCCGATGCCGACACAAAAAGTTTTAGGTACGAGCTTGAGGCTATGCCAACCGGAACACAAGGTACATACCTTGTAAAAGTTTGGACATACACCAGCGACCCAAAACTCCCAATGGATAGAGCAAAAAAGAATGCCGTTCATGGTGTAATATTTAAGGGGTTTGCTGGCAAACCAGGCATTCCTGGACAGGTTGCACTTGTTAGCAACGCAAGTGTTCAACAGGAAAAGGCATCCTATTTCGATAAGTTTTTCGAGACTGGCGGAGAATACCTAAAGTATGCCAACATAGCCAGCAATGGTGCTATTGCTGCTGAAGACATTGTTCGCGTTGGCAAGGAGTATAAAGTAGCCGTAGTTGTTTCTGTTAATGTTGCTTCGTTACGTAAAGCCTTGGAGGCGGCAGGAATTATTCGCAGCTTGGATGCTGGATTCTAATAGTTTAAAGATTTTGTAAAACAATAGCCAGAGACTTATCTCTGGCTATTTTGCTTTAAATTTCCTGCAATTTTTGGAATAATTCCCTAATTTGATGTAGATTTGCTTTCACCTAACCAGAAAACCTAAGCCATGAAGCACATAATTGTTCCAATCGATTTCTCGAAAGAATCAGTTAACGGATTACGCCTAGCAATAACCTTTGCTAATAAGTTTAACTGCGATATCCAAATGGTTTACGTTCAGAAATACCCCACCGATTTAACACCCGGTGGATTTGATGAGGAACATAAAAGTGCCGAGAAGAAATTTGAAGAATTGGTAGCAGAGTATTCTCCTAAAATGCTCGAAAGTGCAAACCTTACCTATATTGTAAAAAAAGGAAAAATATACCGCGAGGTTGTAAACCAAGCCCATGCGTTTGATAATTCCGTGATAATTTGCTCTACTCATGGTGCATCGGGGTTCGAGGAGTTTTTTATTGGGAGCAATGCGTTCCGCATTATTTCGGCCACGGATAATCCTGTAATAACAATTCGCCACGGCTCAATGCCCCGCGATATTCAAAAGATAGTTCTACCAATTGATATTACAACCGATACCCGACAAAAAGTTCCTGTAACAGCAGAGATTGCAAGGGCTTTCAACGCCGAAGTTCACGTAATTGGCGTTGCCACTCTCCAAACCGACGAGATTGACCTTAAGTTAAACGCATACATCAAACAGGTTTGCAACTACCTAAAGGAACGCGATATCCGATTCCAAACAGCCAGCCTGCGTGGCGACAATATTACCGATATAACCATTGAATACGCTTTAGACGTTAACGCCGATATGGTAAGCATTATGACTGAGCAAAATATCGCATTAAGCGATTTTGTTCTAGGTAGCTACGCACAACAAATGCTAAGCAAAAGTCCAATACCTGTTCTTAGCGTTACTCCAAAGGAGATTTCTATCTCTGGTAGCTTCATTACTCAGGGGGGAGGACACTAATTTTCTTAATAAACTACAAGAAATAATCTTCCATATTCCGGATTTAAGATGTGATAGATCTTAAACTAAATCTTATTGAACAACACTTAAAAACAATTAAGTAGTTTAAACATTAGCCTCTGTTCATAAATTTCTCACCAAATAACCTTTGGTTTTTCTATCTTTACACTCCTTATGTTTTACAATGCAATTCACATTAAATGATTGACCAACACGTTGTTGATAGGATAATTGCCGCATCGGATATTCTGGAGGTGGTTCAGGATTACGTTACCATGCGTAAACGTGGTGTCAACTATTTGGGGAATTGCCCTTTCCACAACGAGAAAACGCCTTCGTTTACGGTTAGTCCCTCAAAGGGGATTTTTAAGTGCTTTGGCTGTGGTAAGGGTGGAAATGCTGTAAACTTTATAATGGAGCACGAGCATCTTGGGTATGTTGATGCATTAAAATTCCTTGCCAAGAAGTATAACATTGAGGTTGTAGAGAAAGAGGCAACACCCGAGGAGATAGAGCAAAAGAACGAGCGCGAAAGCCTAATGGTGGTCAATGCCTATGCTCAGCGTTACTTCAGCGATATGCTCCACAAACATTCCGATGGCAAAAATATAGGGCTTGCCTACTTTAAGGAACGGGGATTCCACAATAACACCATAGAGAAATTTCAACTGGGCTACTGCCTTGAACAGCGCGATGCATTCTCACGTTCTGCAATACACGATGGCTACAAACTCGATAATCTTGTAAAAACAGGCTTAACCATTCAACGCGAGGATGGCAGCGCTTTCGACAGGTTTATGGGGCGGGTTATGTTCCCAATCCATAGTCTTAGCGGGCGCGTTATTGGCTTTGGTGGTCGGACTCTTAAAACCGACAAAAAAATAGCCAAGTACCTGAACAGTCCCGAGAGTGAGGTTTACCATAAGATTCTCTACGGAATTTATCAGGCAAAAAAAACTATCACCCAGGAGAATAAGTGTTTTCTGGTTGAGGGTTATACCGATGTTATATCGATGCATCAGGCTGGGATTGAGAACGTGGTGGCCAGCTCTGGAACATCGCTCACGCACGACCAAATTAAGCTTATTAAGCGCTTTACACCCAACGTAACAATCCTTTACGATGGCGATGCTGCTGGTATTAAAGCATCGCTTAGAGGAATAGACTTGGTGCTTGAGGAAGGCCTTAACGTGAAAGTTGTGCTTTTGCCCGAGGGCGAAGACCCCGACAGTTTCTCGCGTTCGCACAGTTCTACTGAACTTTTGGACTATGTAGATAAGAATGAAACCGACTTTATAAAGTTCAAGGCAAAACTTCTACTCGATGAGGCAAAGAACGATCCCATTCAGCGTGCAAGCCTTATTAATGATATTGTCCGCTCAATAAGCGTAATCCCCGAAACAATTACCCGCTCAATCTATATAAAAGAATGTTCCCGAATAATGGATATTCAGGAGGACGTGCTTTATACCGAGGTAACCAATCAGCGCAAAAAAAAGTTTGAGCAGCTAATTCAACGTGAATCGTTCGAAATAAGGGAAAAGGAAACACCACGACTGCCCTCCTATGTTTCGGGCATATTCTGCGAGGAGCAGGAGCGCGAAATTATCGCATTCCTTCTAAACTCAGGCGAACAGGTGCTATTTCATCATAAAACCGACGATTTTGAGGAGCAGGAAATAACCATTACTGTTGCGCAGTATATTATTGATGAAATACTTAACGATGAATTGGAGTTTCAGAACCTTGTTTATAAAAAAATTTTTGACGAGTTCGGAAAGCTAATTACTGAAAACAAAACAACCGATAATAGACATTTTATCAATCACCAAGACACTCAAATAAGTCAATTGGCGGTGGATATACTTTCATCGAGGTATAAACTCAGCAGAATATGGGGCGACCAGAACGAGGAGGATTTTCTACAACGAGCCGTTCCCAAGGCAATTCAGGTTTACAAGAGCAAAATCCTTAAAACAGCCATTAAGCGTTTAATGGACGATTTGGCTAATTTAAAAAGTGAACAAACAGATGATATAAATGATATTCTCTCGAAATTAAACCAACTAAACGATTTGATGAATAGAATGTCAAAAGATTTAGATAGGGTAATTCTTTAAGAATAGAAACCATGTATCAGACACAAGAGTTCAGACTAAATCAAAGAATACTTTGGTTTTCGAAAATTTAAAGTCAATTATTATCATAGGCTCTTTACACTAAGTCTAGAGTCTGATATCTAACATCAAATGTCAGTATATAAAAACAAATTCTTCAAATATTGGTTAATAAATACGGAATTCTTAACTTTACCAAAATTCAAAAATCGTTAACTATTTCAACTAAACCCATATGAAAATCCAAAACACATTTCGCATCGTGGCGTTAACCGCCTTAGCTGCACTAGTGCTTAATAGCTGTGGAACAAAACAAGCTAAAGAAGCAGAAGAGCTAGAAACCGTTTCAAAAGAGCAAGCTTTCGAGGGAGTTACCAACTACCCAATTCCTACATCATTTGAGGTTATTCAGATGATTAATAAAGCTGGTGCTAGCTATATTTTAAGTATCTGCAACCCTGTTGATAATGCCAATAAGTATTTTACTGAGAAAGCAAAAGCCTTTAATTTAGGTGTTTTTGGTGCAGATTTAGCCTACTCAACCACCTACCAAATGAAACAAGAAACAATGAACTACCTAAAGGTTTCTAAAAAAATGGTAGATGAACTTAACATCAGCACTGGATTTAACCGCGACCTTGCTGAGCGTGTTGAGAAGAATATCGACAACAAGGATTCATTAATCCTTATCATTACCGATTCTTTCTACGATTCATACAAGTATCTTGTTGAGAATGGCAAAGATAACCTATCGTTAATGGTAATTACTGGAAGTTGGGTTGAAGGTTTATACCTAACCTCACAAATTGCCCTAACAAGCCGCAACAATGTTGAGTTTGTAAAAATTATGGCCAACCAAAAAGCTCCTTTGGCAAAGATTGTAGAGTTAATGAACGCTCGCTCAACCGATGCCGAAATAGCAGAAATGATTGCTACCCTACAACCCATTGTTGATGTTTACAACACCATTCAGGGCGACACACTTACAAATGAGCAATTCCAAGCAGTTGTTGAGAACGTTGCTAAAATTAGAAATTCAATGATTTAAGCCTCGTTAAATTATCATACAAAGCGCGATTATATCGCGCTTTTTTATTTTAATCTGACCTTACATTCTGGTATAGATATTGACAAAGTATCAATTTTAGTTGTAAATTTCCAAAAAGCATTTTTTAACAGTAACTTTTTTAACTTTCGCGAGTCTAAAATAATGTGTTAAGTATAACGTTTTAAATCTCGATGAACGAAACAACCATTTACACCCTCCTTAAAATCTTAGCATCCCATGCAGTTAACCATGGTTTCGACACCCATATAGATGTTTTTGTTGATGAACTTTTGGCCGAAAATGTTTCGGCTAGGTTTCGAAATGAGTTTGCAGCATACTATCAGGGGCAAAAAAGCGATTCCAGAAAACAGCAATCCGTTGAAGTTGATGTGCTGGATAACGACTCCTTAACTAAGGATACCTGCATTGAACTTCGCAAAACCCTCACAATTGAGGATAGAATAATGATTGTAGTTAAGCTTTTTGAGATGTACGAGAAGTTTAAAAACAATCCCAACTTTATTGATTTACCAGATTTAGTGGCTAACTGCCTAAACGTAGACCCTGCCGATACTAAGTTCATCAAAAGGTTTGTTGCGCTGAACGAGTACGACAGTATAGACCCATTCCGATTAGTTAAGCTGAAAGGAGCCCCAAAACTTACGGAAACAAAAAATTGCGATTATAAAAACATCAACCATCGGGAAATTCCTGGATTAAATGGATGTATCTACTTTTTACTTCTACCCGATATTCAAAGCTACCTGGTTAAACTCTATGGCGATTCAAAACTATACCTCGACAGCAAAGAGATTCTTGCCGAAAAAGTCTATCTATTCCAGGTTGGGTCAACGATTAAAGGTTTTGGAATATCACCTATACACTATAGCACACTGGTAAGCCTTTCGGGGACTAGAGCAGATGTGCAGCGAGCAGTTCTAACAGCCGAAGATATTGAGTATAAATACCGAAACAGCAAAAATGGTATTAAACCATTCCGAATCAGCGAGGAATCGGGGCAACTGATTGGTATTATGGGAAGTAGCGGCGTGGGTAAATCAACCCTGCTAAATCTACTCACAGGAAAACAAAAGCCCCACAGGGGACGCGTTCTGATTAATGGCTACGATATTCATTTGGAAAAGCATGCCGTTCAGGGTATTATTGGATTGGTTCCGCAGGATGACCTCCTTTTCGAGAACCTTACCGTTTACCAGAACATGTTCTACAACGCCAAACTTTGCTTTGGGAACTACACTCGGAAGCAAATTGATATTCTGGTGAAAAAAGTTCTAAACGATTTAGAACTTTGGGAAATACAGGACCTTAAAGTTGGCTCCCCATTAAATAAGGTAATTAGCGGAGGACAGCGCAAAAGGCTAAATATTGGTCTAGAGTTACTCCGCGAACCAACCATTCTTTTTGTTGATGAGCCAACCAGCGGTTTATCGTCCAGCGACTCCCTAATGGTTATGAAGTTGCTAAAAGCGCAAGCAAATAAAGGGAAGTTGGTAATAGCCAATATACATCAACCTTCCGATAAGGTCTTCCGTCTTTTCGACAAATTATGGGTGTTAGACAAAGGTGGGTATCCAATTTACTCAGGTGCACCACTGGATGCGGTATCGTACTTTAAACGAATTGTAAACCCAATATCGTCAGCCGAGGGCGGTTGCCTACATTGCGGTAGCATAAATCCAGAGCAAATTCTCGAGGTTATTGAAAGAAAGGAAGTTGACGAAAATGGTAACTTTACTCCCAACCGTCAGGTTGAGCCCCAGCAATGGTACGAACACTATGTGGAAATAATCCAAAATCACGTCCCCGTTAATGGACATAAAGAGCCTTTACCAAAAAATAACTTTAGGTTACCCAACGTTATAAAGCAGCTTAAAATTTTTAGCATAAGGAATCTACTTTCTAAACTATCCAACAAGCAATATGTGCTGCTAAATATTTTAGAACCAATAGTTCTAGGGTTAATCCTTGCATTTTTTGTAAAGTATTCGGTTGGCGAGGATTATATATTTGCCAATAACAAAAACCTACCCTCATTCATTTTTACGAGTGTTATTGTTTCGTTATTTCTTGGCTTAAGTGTTAGTGCCGAGGAGATTATTGGCGATAGGAAAATTTTAGAGCGGGAATCGTTCCTAAACCTAAGCAGGTTCAGTTACCTAAACTCCAAGGTACTTTACCTATTTGCATTATCGGCTCTGCAAATGTTCCTGTTTGTATTTGTTGGCACAATGATTATTGAGGTGCAAGGGCTTACCGTTCAGTATTGGCTTGTGCTTTTCTCTGCCGCCTGTTTTTCAAATCTACTGGGAT
>CAZTVY010000124.1:0-8078 GCA_964617235.1 uncultured Rikenellaceae bacterium
AAAAACTAATGTCTCCGAACATTAAATTCAATATTGATGTACCAAATGCCGATAACGAAACAAAAAGCCTTGTAAGCAGCATACTTAATACCGAAGAAAAAATTAACCGACAGTTTATTGGTCTTATTGGAATTGGTAGTTTTATTATGGATTCCGATAATGAGAAAAATAACTCAAACCTATCTACTGCAGGATGGAATACGGTTAGCGAACTTGCCTCGAACCAACTAAGCAATTGGGTTTCGCAATGGAGCAACAACTTTGACTTCGGATTTAACTACCGTCCAGGAATGGAAGAGCAAATGACATCTGACCAATGGGAACTTGCATTATCAACACAAATACTAGACGACAGAGTATCCATTAACGGGAATGTAGATTTGGGCGCAAAAAACACCAACAACCCCATTGCTGGTGACTTCAACCTTGATGTTAAGTTAAACAAATCAGGGAAATTGAGATTTAAAGCTTTTGCTAGGTCAAATGACGAAATACTACTAACCAACCAAGAAAATAACTATACCACAGGAGCAGGTATACTTTACCGCGAAGAATTCAATAATCTTAGTGATTTATGGAGCAGAATTAAAAATACATTTAAGCCAGAGGAAGTTAATGTCCCTTCGGTTATAATTGATAATGGAATAAATACTGAGAAAAAGGATTCCACTATACAGAAAGACAGCACCAATAAAACTGATAATTTTATTCAAATTAAATAGTAAAGAACAATAGTGTATAGTATTAAAACGTTTTTTTAGTAATTTTCGCAAAAATTTAATGCATATGAACATACTTTCAACTATTCTTTTGGCAGCTCAAGCGGGAAATGAAAAAGCCACCGAGGTTTCGTTAAGTTTTATTGATTTAGCCATTAAAGGTGGCTGGATAATGATTCCTCTTTTCCTCCTTTCCATCGTAGCAATATATATTTTCGCAGAGAGATACTTTGCAATTAGAAAAGCTTCCGATACCGATGCTAATTTCATGAATCGCATAAGGGAGTACATCCACGAGGATAAAATTGACTCCGCTCTGGCTCTCTGCCAATCCAAAAGCACACCTGTTGCAAGGATGATTGAGAAGGGAGTACAAAGAATTGGCCGTCCGCTTTCCGATGTTAATACTGCTATTGAGAACGTTGGCAACCTGGAGATATCTAAACTTGAGGCAAGCCTTCCATTCCTTGCCACTATTTCAGGAGGTGCTCCAATGATTGGTTTCCTTGGTACTGTTATAGGTATGATTCAGGCATTTTATGATATGTCAATGGCAGGTAATAACATTGATGTAAGTTTATTATCAAACGGTATTTATACCGCCATGGTAACCACTGTTGCCGGTTTAATTGTGGGTATTTTTGCATACTTTGGATATAACTTTTTAGTTGCGCGCGTAGAAAAGGTTGTTTATGACCTAGAGGCAAAAACATCTGAGTTCATGGACTTACTCAACGAACCTGTTGCTTAAACATTACCGCTATGGCACTAAAACGAAGAGCAAAGGTAGATTCAAGTTTCAGCATGGCATCAATGAGTGACCTTGTATTTCTACTGTTGATATTCTTTATGATATCATCAACACTGGTTCACCCAAACGCCTTGAAACTTCTTTTACCGCAAAGTAACAGCCAAACATCGGCAAAGCCAATAACGTCGGTATCGATTACTGCAGAAAGAACATTCTACCTTGAAACTGTTCCTGTAACACTGAATCAACTGGAGTATCTTTTACAACAAAAAATGAAGGGTGAAGAAGACCCTACAATTGCCCTACACGTTGACAGGAGTGTTCCTATGGAGGAAGTTGTTAAAGTAATGAATATTGCTAAGGATAATAAATACAAACTAATTCTTGCAACTCAACCCTTAAAAAGCAATTAGTTTAAATTATGAGCAGTAGAGGTAAAGGCATATTAAGTACAGTTCTGGTGCATATCCTTGCAGTTCTACTGCTTATGATTTTTGGGTTCACCACACCTCTCCCACTTCCGGCAGAACAAGGAATTCTAATTAATTTTGGGAATTCCGATGACGGTATGGGAGCAATGGAACCAAAATTAGAGCAAGAAGTATCTACTCCTCAATCATCTATCGCTTCAAAACCACAGGAGGAATCGCCACTAACACAGGACACAGAGGAAGCACCCTCGTTACAAGTAAAAAAGAAGGACGAAACAAAAAAAGTGGAGTCCACAAAAAAGACCACAACAAAGCAAACCGAAACAACCACCAATAAAAATAGCAGCGAAACCCAAACTGAAAAGCCCCGCGAAGCCAACAAAAAGGCATTATTCCCCGGCCAAAAAACAGATGGAAGCTCAACTGGCGAGGGAGAAACAGGAAAGGCCGGGAACCAAGGAAGCGAAGAGGGCTCAGTGGATTCTCAAAACAGAATTGGCTCAACTGGTGGCGGTGGAGATGCAGAGAGAGGCATTATAACTAATTTGAGCGGAAGAACCGCAGAAAAACTTATATCTCCTGCCTATCCCAACCAAAAAAGAGGAACAGTTGTTGTTGAAGTTACTGTTGATAGCCAAGGAAATGTAACTAAAGCAATCCCTGGGGTTAAGGGTTCTACTACACTTGATAGCGAACTACTTAAAGCTGCGGAAACTGCCGCAATTAAAACAAAATTTAATGTTAAGAAAAATTCTCAGTCTGACCAGATTGGAACAATAACTTATGTGTTTAGATTGCAGTAATCTAATTCACGGTAAAACTCATCACCACAACAAAGTTCATAAAATAGCTTAACTGCAAGGCTTCTATCAACACACCAATCAGTTAAAAACTCGCCAAAAATTAAATCCAAAAGATTGCGACAAAGCCAAGCTCTAGCCTTCCAATAAATTAAATATAATGGAGCAAGGATACATCTTAAGTGTTTTTTTTAATGTTTTAAATATTATCTTAATCCAATTTTTATTACTTATGTAGTAAAATTGATGCTTTTTCGGTAATATATTATGGCAGTAAGAATAATACTTCTGGTTTTATTAACGATTAATTCTCATTTAGCCCACAGTTCAGTATTTATTGATGAACAATCTATTGGGTCAGATAATAAGTATAAGCAGAATCTTCAAAATGCTCACAATCTAGTTATATCAAATCCTGATTCTGCTGAGCAAGTGCTCAATCAGTATAAAGATTATTATATAAGCACAAACGATATTGAATTAAAAGCATCGTACTATAGTAGCATAGCTCTAATAGAACTATTAAAATCAAAGGCAACTGTTGCCTTGCCAAATTACCTTGAAGCGCTAAATTATTATGAGAAGATAAATGATTCTGTAAATATAAGCAACCAACTATCGGGGATAGGCGCATGTTACATGTTTACGGCTCAATACCTGCAGGCAAAAAGATATCTTACAAAAGCGCTTCATTATGCTGAAAGGGTGAACGACTCCACAACAATTTCAAATACAAGTATAAATTTGTCATTTATTCATTTTGACAATAACGAATATGGTGTTGCAGCGGAATACTTGAAGAAAGCTAATTCATTCGCAAAATCAGACTTTCAGCGTGGAAGGGCTACCAATAACCTTGGTGAAATATTCATCAAGAATAATCAACTCGATAGTGCAATTAATACTTTTCGACGGGCACTTTTTTACTCGAATAGAACAAACGATCAGTTGATGATTTCAATGATCCTCAGCAACATTGGCTACGTTAAGATGATGCAGAACGATACTGATAGTGCATCATTTTATTTCAATTTGGTATTAAAACGTAATCGAACAAATGTTGAAGATTATGTACTGGCAAATACCTATAGTCATTTTGCTAAATTAGAAATGAATAAAAAGAATTTTGAAAAAGCAAAGGATTATATCCACAAATCAACTCAGATTGCTCAGCAAAACCAAATGTCAAAAGTTATTGCCGACAATAATATTTGGTTATCAAAGTACTATAGCAGTTTGAACAATTATAAAAAGGCATACGAATATGAATTACTTGGAAGAGCAATAAAAGATAGTTTGTTTAATGAAGCAAAATCGAAGCAAATAAGTGAACTAGAAGCTATTTACCAATCGGAAGCGAAGCAGGCAAAAATTAATCTTCTTGATGCCCAAAATACCGCCAACCAACTTCGATTAAGAAATAGTACACTTACTATTACCGCCTTATCAATTGTTATTGTATTAGTTGCCCTATTTTCAATTTTGCTTATTAGACAGAACCGGTTAAGAACTGCAATGGAGTCGCAAAAACTTGAGCATAAACTATTGCGAACCCAAATGAATCCACATTTTATTTTCAATTCATTAGTAGCAATACAATCATTACTTAATAAGCAACCACCCGAAGTTGTTAGTGGGTATATAGGTAAGTTTAGCCGTTTAATGAGACTAATCCTTGAAAATTCTAGGCACAATCTTATTTCGATTGAGACTGAGGTAGAAACCCTCGAACTATACCTTGAGATGCAGAAAATAAGATTCTCCGATAACTTCTCATACTCGATTATCCTCCCGGATGATTCTGATTTTCTCGAAAACATGATACCTCCAATGCTTGCCCAACCTTTCGTTGAGAATGCCATAGAGCATGGTTTCTTGCGATCGGAGCGAGGTGGCGTGTTAGTAATTAGGTTTTACGAATGTACTAGTTGTATTTGTTGTGAGATAGAAGATAACGGAGTGGGTATTAGCAAATCAACAGAGGACAAAAAGAATATCGAACATAAATCGTTGGCAATGAAGATTACTAACGAGCGTTTAGCATTACTCTCAAAGAGAGAGAAACAAGAGGCATCACTTAGCATTGAGGATTTATCTCTAGTGGGAAAAACAGGAACTTTGGTTAAGATAAAAGTACCGTTACAGATTAAAATTTAGTCAGTATGCAAACATTGATTATTGAAGATGAAGATTCATCGTACGATGTGCTCGAAGGACTTATCCAAAGATGCGCTCCGCAGCTAAATGTGCTCGGCAGAGCAAAATCAGTTGAACAAGCTTTGGCTTTAATAAAGGAATTCACACCTGAACTTGTATTTATGGATATCGATTTACCCGATGGTACTGGTTTTGACATTATCCTGAAACTTAAACCTATCGATTTTTCAATAATATTTGTCACGGCTTATAATCAGTACGCAGTTCAGGCATTTCGTTTTAGTGCAACCGATTTTCTGCTTAAACCAGTTAACGAGGAGGAGTTCAAAGAGGCCATTGAAAAGGCTGCTAGTAGCGAGCGGCAAAAAAATTACAACTTAAGGCTCGATGTCCTTCTAGCAAATCTTCAAGCACAAATGTCGGATGGGAAAAAAATCATTCTCAAAACTTTAGAGGATATTTTTATAGTGTATGTGAAAGATATTGTTAGTGTACAATCCGATGGTGCTTATTCGCACTTTCACCTTTTGTCGGGTAAAAGGATAACAGTATCCAGCAACTTAAAGAAGTATGAAGAGATGCTATTCGACCAAGGATTTTTCCGCTCGCACCAATGTCATTTGGTAAATCTTATGCATGTAGAGCGCTTTCATAAACTCGATGGTGGAATGTTGATTATGAAAAACGGAAGTTCTGTCCCTGTTTCGAGTAGGAGAAAAGATGCCCTTTTAGATGTCCTTAATGGTATTATGTAGTTTTTTTCGCATTCTTAAAATTAAATACAACACTTATAAGTTAGGCGCCAGCACTTATTAAAGTGTCAATATTGCTATTGCTCATCTAGTTAGTTTTGTTTTAGAATTTAGAACTATTAAACTAAAACAACTTAACTATGAAAAAGATTTTAGCAATTATTCTTTGTCTATTTGGTATTCAAATTTATACCTACTCTCAAACTGCTGAAAGCACCTCTCCAAAAGCGGAGATTGGGATATCTGCAGGTTCGTGGTTCTCTGCAGACGTTGAAGTCGACGGTACTAAAGTTGAGAAAGAGGGAGGAATGACACTCCGCGCCTTTGCCGACTATTATCTTGCTCCAAAAATTGCAATGGGGGTATTTGTTGGGTTAATTCCAACTTTCGAAATTGGTGGTCAAAAAGCAACAGGTGTTGAAATGGGAATATCTATTAAACCAAGAATTAAACTTGGAGATAAATTTGTAATTAAGCCTGCCCTTTACATTGCTCAACGCAGACTCAATCCCGAGACTGAAGGGCTAGAATCGTTTAAGGGATTAGCTATTGATTTAGCGGCAGAACTTCAATACTATGTGAATGATAAGTTAATCATCTTTGCTGAACCAGGTTTCTACTCTCAGCCTGTTGGAGGAAATGGTGATTTAGACCTTACCTGGTCTCCAATTGGTTTTATTAATGTTGGGGTAGCAGTTCCGTTTAAATAGTTTGATATAGAGGTTTATTTAATAAAAGCGATCGGTATTACCCGATCGCTTTTATTTTGTATAAATATAGTATCTCCATGTTAGCGCACGACTTATTGTCGAGTGCTTTTCAACTGAAGTGAACGAGTCTGAAGACGCGCTCCAACGGGCGGGAGTTTATCTTTTTTTTGACGCGTCCAGGTCCGCCAGCCGGTGGACCTGGAAGGTCACGCCCCTTACAATAACTTTCCAGCGTGGCGCAGCCTTCTAGAAACGTTAAATTTTATCCTTTGCCACCGCACAACCTATAGTGAGGCAATCCCAACTCTACCTCTCAACAACACTTTTCACCCCCATCCTTAGGTTTATAGCATATAATTCCGCTGGTTTATCCTGTTATTTACTTCCAATACTTACTTTCTTTTTCTATAGCCGCACGCATCAAAAGAAGACGCGCGCGAACAAGGTGAACCACTTCAACCTCCTTTGAAATTTTTTTATCGCGCAGAATGGTGTAGCGCAGTACCGTGTAGCCATACTGGTTACCAACCTTCCAAACCTTTTGGTTTGTAGGCGCCCAGCGTAACAGCACCGAATCCTTACGTGGACTACAAAGTAACTCCACCCCATTTTTCTGCGAGTAAACCGCATCGCTAGCAAAAAACAAATACACTAAAAAAACTACAAGAAACTTTTTATACATATATTACTGTTTAACTAATTTTTTACTAAAAACACACTTTATTAAAACATTACTTTGCTGCCGCATTATTGCCTTCAGTAAACTCAATGTTAGCCTTCGCTGCCGCATGATTGCATCGTGTGGCTACACACCTCCATACCTCACGCCCCCTTCGCTGCCGCACGATTGGCTTCGCCGAACTCTCCGCCAGTTGGCGGATCGGTTCCTGTCGTGTGGCAAACACATCTCTACCTCTCAACAACACTTACCCTTCCATCCTTAGGTTTATAACAAATAATCCCACTGGATTATCTTGCTACTAACCGTTACTTTCTCTCTACTACCACTTGCTTCTTTTCTTCTTCTACACTACCACACGAGAGGACTCGTGCGGTAGCGGGGCAACTATTTGTAATACGGATATTTAGGTTCAATTCTAGGCAGCAAGGCCTTAAGTTTTTCCCAGTAGGGTTGCCATTCGTCTGGTTCGTTAAAAAAATCATCAACTAATTGCAGTTTCTTTTCGTAATTAGGATCATTACAGAGTTTCGAAATAATTATTGCTCTGAAGTATACATCCCCATATCCACTTAAAATCTCACTCCATTTCTTCCCTTCGGACACCAACCTGTCCATTTCTTTAAGGATGCTTGGTAAATATCCGTAATGCTCGATAAAAGCGGCACCTTCGTGGTTTAAATAATGCAAAAAGGCATGGGCGTGGCGGATGACTTCTTCTTCGGTTTCTACTTGGTGACAATAATCTTCAAAAACAAACCCATGTTTTTTATACCATGCTTTTATGCTTTCAATTACTGACATGTCAGTAATCGTTGGCAAATGCAGCCTAGTCTTGCCTTTATATTCTAACAAATCGATATTTGGCAAGCCTATTTCCAAAATAATATTTTCAACATCACCAAATGAAATTCTAACAGGTGATACATCAATACTACCTCTGTCTTTAAAATTTATAAAGAAATGAACTAAAAATCTATCTTTCTGACTCTGAAAAGAAGGCGCACCTCCAGATTTAAAGGAAATGTATCCATTTTGAGATAATGCCTCATCTAGTATTGACAGATAAATATTTTTCT
>CAZTVY010000125.1:0-8055 GCA_964617235.1 uncultured Rikenellaceae bacterium
TACACCTTTTCCTCCCCTATTGGTTACCCTGTAATCCTCAAGTTTAGAACGCTTACCAAAGCCATTTTCCGATACTACCAAAATGTCCTTCAGTTCATTTTCTTCAACACAAACCATGCCAATTACTTCATCGCCCTTGGATAGTGACATTCCACGGACTCCGCTACCTGTTCGTCCAATTGCTCGTACAAGTTTTTCGGGGAAACGAATTGCTTTGCCATCTTTTGCTGCAAGCAAAATATGATTGTTTCCGTTGGTTAAACATGCTTCTATTAATTGGTCCCCTTCCTTAATTGTAATAGCCATAACGCCATTCTGGCGAGGACGACTATACGCTTCTAAAGAGGTTTTCTTAATAGTTCCTTGCTTTGTACAGAGAACAATGAAGTTATTTTGAATATAATCAGTATCGGTTAGTCGCTTAACATTGATGTAAGCCCTTACCACATCATCGTTCTCAATGTTGATAAGGTTTTGGATGGCTCTACCCTTAGATGCCTTTGTTCCTTCAGGAATTTCATAAACTTTTAACCAGAAACACTTTCCTTTTTCGGTAAAGAAGAGCATGGTATTATGCATTGTAGCAATGTACATATGCTCAATAAAATCCTCATCCCTTGTTGTACTACCCTTAGCGCCAACTCCACCCCTAGATTGTGCTCTATATTCATATAAAGGTGTACGTTTAATGTAACCCATTCGTGATATAGTGATTACAACCTCCTCATCGGCATAAAAATCTTCAGGATTGAACTCCTCTGCATCGGGAACAATATCGGTTTTACGGTCATCACCGTATTTATTCTTCATCTCAATCAGTTCATCCTTGATGATTTTCATTTGAAGAGCCTCATCCTGTAGAACTGACTTAAGGTAATCAATCAATTTGAGTAATTCGTTATACTCCTCTTTCACCTTATCGCGTTCAAGTCCTGTTAGGCTTCTTAAACGCATATCGATAATTGCCTGCGATTGAACATCGGATAAACCAAAACGCTCCATCAATTTTTCCTTCGCCTCGGTTGGAGACTGAGCGGAACGGATTAGGCTGATTACCTCATCAATATGGTCGATAGCAATAAGTAAACCCTCAAGGATATGAGCCCGTTTTTGAGCCTCGTCTAACTCAAATTTTGCTCGACGAAGAATTACGTTATGACGATGCTTGATGAATTGAACTATTAACTCCTTAACATTCAACAACTTTGGACGACCATCAACTAAGGCAATATTGTTAATTGCAAAAGAAGACTGTAGTTGACTGTGCTTAAATAAGTTATTTAGAACAACATTTGCAACTGCCTCTTTCTTAAGTATTATAACAACGCGAGTTCCTTGTCTATCGGACTCATCGTTGATATAACTAATTCCTTCAATTTTCTTCTCGTTAATAAGGTCTGCAATCTTCTTAATCATCTCAGCCTTATTAACCATATAAGGGATCTCGGTTACGATAATTTTTGACCTTCCAGACTCTGTTTGCTCTACCTCAGTCTTAGACCTAATTACAACCTTACCCTTTCCTGTATGGTAAGCATCCTTAACTCCTTGATAACCATATATTGTAGCACCTGTTGGAAAATCAGGACCTTTTATATACTTAAGAAGTTCATCTATAGTGATTTCAGGGTTATCAATTGTAGCACAGATTGCATCAACAACCTCACTTAAGTTATGAGGTGGCATATTTGTGGCCATACCTACTGCGATACCCGATGAACCATTCACCAACAACAATGGTATTTTGGTAGGAAGCACTGTTGGCTCTTCCAAAGTATCGTCGAAGTTCAACTTAAAGTCAACGGTGTTTTTCTCCAAATCAGCTAAAGCTTCTTCAGCAATTTTGGTTAAACGAGCCTCGGTGTAACGCATTGCAGCAGGACTATCACCATCCACAGAACCAAAGTTACCCTGACCATCGACCAATCTGTAACGCATAGACCATTCCTGAGCCATACGCACCATGGCATCATAAACCGATAAATCGCCGTGGGGGTGATACTTACCAAGCACCTCTCCTACAATACGAGCCGACTTTTTAAAAGGCTTACCTGCATTCAAACCCAAATCGGACATCCCGAAAAGTACCCTACGGTGAACAGGTTTTAATCCATCTCGAACATCTGGGAGCGCACGTGAAACAATTACCGACATTGAATAATCAATGTACGATGACTTCATCTCCTCCTCAATGTTAATCTGTATAATTCTTTCTCCTTCAGACATATAAGAAAATTATATCTACCTAAAAAATTAATAATCAATAACGTATTTTGCTCAAAATTTGAATTGGCTAAAATAGCAATTTATCGGTAATTATTCGGGTTATTGCAAAACTACTTTTCAACATATCGAAAGTTTTATTATTTATTAAATTTTGCTGATTTTTATCAACATTTCGTTTGTAATTCCGTTAATGACTATTACTTTAGTATTCGATTTTAACATGAGGCTATTTTATGAATCAGAAATTTTCTCAAAAAATTAAGGATGTACTTGCCTATAGCCGTGAAGAAGCTATCAGGTTGGGCAATACTGCCATTAATCCCGACCACCTTTTTTTAGGTATTCTCCGCGATGGCGAAGGTGAAGCAATTAATCTTCTTCTTTCTCAAGGACTTGATTTAAGTGACATCAAAAAAAAGATGGACAAACACTTACTTCAACTTACTGATAAGCAGGATAGCATAAACGAATCATCGGATATAGTTATTTACAAATCTGCAGAGCGAGCCTTAAAAGTTGTTTTTCTTGAAGCACGTTCTCTAAAAAGCGATACTGTTAATACAGCTCATCTCCTTCTGGCTATACTGAAGGATGATACAAATTTCATTACACAGCTGCTTTATGAGCGTAATGTTAGTTACGAATCAGTTCGTAAAAATCTTACTATTTTAAACTCTGATGACAAAGGAGATTTTGGTGGAGGGGAAGATGAGGAGAGTGAAAGCGGAATGTTTGGGAATATGGGCAAGCAAAATCAACCTGCTAGCGGTAAGCCATCGTCTGATACTCCTGTTCTGGACAATTTTGGCATTGACCTTACAAAAGCTGCAGAGGAAGGCAGATTGGACCCAATTATCGGTCGTGAAAGAGAAATTGAACGTATTGCACAGATATTAAGTCGTAGAAAAAAGAATAATCCTATACTTATTGGAGAACCTGGCGTTGGTAAATCGGCTATTGCAGAGGGATTGGCGCTTAGAATTGTGAAACGCAAAGTTTCAAGGGTGCTTTTCAATAAAAGAGTGGTTACGCTAGATTTAGCATCGATTGTTGCTGGAACAAAATACCGTGGACAGTTTGAGGAGCGTATGAAAGCTATCCTAAATGAATTATCACGAACCAACAATATCATACTTTTTATTGACGAAATTCATACTATTGTTGGAGCAGGAGGAGCAACAGGTTCGCTCGATGCAGCCAATATGCTAAAACCCGCCCTTGCTCGTGGTGAACTTCAATGTATTGGCGCAACTACGCTTGATGAGTACCGTGAACATATTGAAAAGGACGGTGCACTAGAGCGTCGTTTCCAGAAAGTAATGGTTGAGCCAACATCGCCAGAGGAAACTGTTGAGATTCTGAATAATATCAAAGAACGCTACGAAGACCATCACAATGTAGTATACACTCCGGACGCCATTGATGCTTGTGTAAAACTTACAATGCGCTACATCTCCGATAGGCATTTACCTGATAAGGCTATTGATGCATTGGATGAGTCGGGCTCAAGAGTTCATATTTCAAATATTAAGGTTCCTGAAAACATCATCAACCTTGAAAAATCGATTGAGGAAGCCAAGAAGGAGAAACTAAAAGCTGTTAAAAATCAGCAATTTGAGTTAGCGGCAAATCTTCGAGATAAAGAAAAAAGGCTTATTGAACAACTTGAGGATGAGCAGTCGCGCTGGGAAAAAGAACTCGCAAAACACCGAGAAACTGTTGATGCTGAAAAAGTTGCTGAGGTTGTTGCAATGATGACAGGTGTTCCTGTTCAACGAATTGCTCAAGCAGAGGGAACAAGGCTCCTTAAGATGGCTGATGAATTGAAGGGCTCGGTAATTGGACAGGATGAAGCAATTTCTAAAATAGTTAGGGCAATTCAACGAAATAGAGCTGGACTTAAAGACCCTAATAAACCTATTGGAACATTTGTATTCTTAGGCCCTACCGGCGTTGGTAAAACTCAACTGGCAAAAGTTCTTGCTAAATATCTGTTCGATACAACCGATAACCTCATTAGAATAGATATGAGTGAGTATATGGAGAAGTTCTCTGTTTCGAGGCTTGTTGGAGCGCCTCCAGGCTACATTGGATACGAGGAAGGCGGTCAGTTAACCGAGAAAGTTCGTAGGAAACCTTACTCAGTTGTGCTACTTGATGAGGTTGAGAAAGCTCACCCCGATGTTTTCCATATTCTACTTCAGGTTTTAGACGAAGGTCAACTTACCGATAGCCTTGGACGCAGAGTAGACTTTAAGAACACCATCATCATAATGACCTCAAATATTGGTTCAAGGGAATTGAAGGATTTTGGTCAAGGTGTTGGATTTGCTACCAAAGCAAAGGAAGAATCGGCGAACGATTATTCAAAAAGTATCATTCAAAAAGCGCTTAAGAAAGCGTTTGCTCCAGAGTTCTTAAACAGAATTGACGATATTGTTATGTTCAACGCACTAACCCGTAGCGATATACATAAGATTATTGATATTGAACTCAAAGGACTTTACGATAGAATTTACACTTTAGGCTATAGCATTAAAATATCGCCTGCTGCAAAGGATTTTATTACGGAGAAAGGCTACGATATTCAGTATGGTGCCCGTCCTTTAAAACGTGCAATCCAAAAATACCTTGAAGACCCAATGGCCGAGTCTATTATTAAAAGTGATATAAAGGCAGGTAACGTAATTTCTATTGGGTTTAACAAGAAAAAGGATGAAATCACCATTAAGGTTCTTAAGGGCGAGGAAGAGCCTGTTAATCCTGATGAAGATTAGAATATTAAATGATAATTTAAACTGCATCATATTTTGATGCAGTTTTTTTTGTTACTATTTGAACAATTTAGACAAAAACTGTGTTAACTTTCTAAATAATCAACTAACAAATTAATAATATGACTGTAAAATTTGGACCAAACCCAGTAAGCCTTTTTGGTGAGGTAGTTAAAGTTGGTGCAAAAGCACCAGAATTCTCAGCTATCGACACATCCCTAAAGCCAGTTGGGCTGAACGATTTCAACGGAAAAGTAAAACTTATATCGATTTTCCCATCGATAGATACTAGTGTATGTTCAGTTCAGAACCACAAATTCAACAAGGAAGCGGCATCGTATGGCGATAAGGTTGCATTTATTGCAATGTCTATGGACTTACCATTTGCCCTTAAGCGTTTCTGCGGTGCAGAAGGTATTAACAACCTAGTAACCCTTTCGGACCATAAAGACGCTGATTTTGGTAAAAAATATGGCTATTTAATTGAAGCCTTAAGACTTTTAGCCAGAGGTGTTGTAATCATTGATAAGGACGATGTTGTTAGGTACGTTGAAGTTGTTCCTGAAGTTGGCCAAGAGCCAAACTACGATGAGGCTCTAAAAGTTCTAAAAACATTGGCTTAACAAAAGAAGAATGCGCCGATTGGCGCATTTTTTATATCATTTCTCCAATTAAGTCGTAATCCTGGGCCGATATAATTCGCGCGTTCACAAAATCGCCCACGTTGACCTTCCTTTTTTGAGGATTACTTAATAGTACCTCTTGGTCAACTTCAGGTGAATCGAACTCAGTTCTACCAATAATCTCATCTTCATCAACAGTATCTAAAATAACTTTTAAAGTTTGCCCAACTCGCTTAAGGTTGTTCGCCAACGAAATACTCTGCTGCAATTCCATCAACTCGGCAGAACGACGTTCTTTCACCTTCTGAGGGATATTATCTTTCATAGTTATTGCAGCATGCGTACCTTCCTCCTCTGAATAGGTAAAAACACCAACTCTATCGAACTGATATTTCTCAACAAAATCAATCAACTCCTTAAAATCCTCTTTAGTTTCGCCCGGATGTCCCACTAAGAAAGTGGTACGAATAGAAATATCAGGTATGTTCTTCCTAATTGTCTCTACAAATTCTATGGTTTCGGACTTTGTTATTCCTCTACGCATCAACTTTAGCATATTATCGCTAATGTGCTGGAAGGGAATATCGATATACTTGCAAATCTTGGGGTTATTTTTGATTGTTTCAATCAAATCCATCGGGAAGTTAGCTGGGTAAGCATAATGAAGCCTAATCCACTCTATTTTGTCTATTTTGCTAAGTTCGTTCAACAACTCAGATATCATTCTTTTACCGTAAAGGTCTATTCCGTAGAATGTTGAATCCTGTGCAATAACAATCAACTCCTTAACACCTTGACTAGCAAGATATTTTGCCTCAGCAACTAAATCGTCTATTGATTTTGATATGTGCTTTCCACGTATTAAAGGAATTGCGCAGTATGAACAACCCCAGTTGCAACCCTCCGATATTTTTAGGAAAGCGAAATGTTTGGGTGTTGTAATAAAACGCTGATTGATACAATCCGTAAAAAAAGGATTTTCTAGGGTTTTAAGAATATCGGGTAAATCAGAAACACCATAAAATCCATCAACCTCAGGAATCTCTTTCACCAATTCATCCTTATAACGTTGGGATAAACAGCCCATTACATATAATCGCTCTATTACGCCATTCTTCTTTGCGTTCACAAAGTTCATAATGGTATCAACGGACTCCTCCTTGGCATCGGCAATAAATCCACAGGTATTAACCACCACAACCTTTGCTGAAGGGTCGTTTGAATCGTGAACCAACTCCCAGCCACCCAATTCCAGTTGCTTCATCAAAACCTCTGAATCTACAACATTCTTGGAACATCCAAGCGTAACAATATTTATTTTTTTCTTACCCATTTAGCTAAAGAGAGAATCAACAAATGATTTTTTATCGAATAACTGAAGGTCTGTCATTTTTTCGCCAACGCCAATATATTTAACCGGAATCTTAAACTGGTCTGAAATACCCAGAACAACACCACCCTTTGCTGTGCCATCTAACTTTGTTAGCGCAATTGCAGTAACCTCTGTAGCAGCAGTAAACTCTTTTGCCTGAGCAAATGCATTTTGGCCAGTTGAACCATCTAGAACCAAAAGAACCTCGTGCGGAGCATTAGGAATAACTTTTTGCATTACACGTTTAATCTTTGTGAGCTCGTTCATCAAGTTTATTTTGTTGTGTAAACGACCAGCAGTATCGATAATAACAACATCGGCACCCTGGTTTTTAGCAGAACTAAGAGTATCAAAAGCAACGGCTGCAGGGTCGGCACCCATCTGCTGTTTTACAATAGGTACACCTACCCTTTCCGACCAGATTGTAAGTTGGTCAACAGCTGCAGCCCGGAATGTATCGGCTGCACCAAGCACAACATTTTTACCACCAGACTTAAACATGTGGGCCAATTTTCCAATGGTGGTTGTTTTCCCAACACCATTAACCCCAACCACCATAATTACATACGGAGATTCTGTTTGGGCGGGCTCTGCAATATTCTGAAATGAATTCTCCGAAAGAAGCGACATAATCTCATCGTGGAGAATTGCATTTAACTCACTGGAATTAAGATACTTTTCGTTCGAAACCCGTTTTTGAATTCGCTCAATAATTCTAAGAGTTGTCTCTACTCCCACATCCGAAGAGATAAGAACCTCCTCAAGATTATCGAGAACCTCATCATCAACTTTCGATTTACCTGCTACAGCGCGCGATATCTTCTTTAAAAGGCTCTCCTTGGTTTTCTCGAGGCCTTTATCTAAGGATTCCTTGCTTTGGTTTGACGAAAAAATATCAAATAATCCCATATCCGTAAAAATTTTGTGCGAAGATAATAAAAAGAAAAAGCTTTCCTTATTAAAGAAAGCTTTACCTTAAATTCATAAGTATTAAACTATTGTTTTTTCAAATACTCTTCAATCTCAGAGTTTAGAACAACCTCTTCCTTAAAAGTATAGG
>CAZTVY010000126.1:0-8026 GCA_964617235.1 uncultured Rikenellaceae bacterium
GGTTAAATGCTGGAAGAAATCGTAAATTGATATTGCAAAGGGAGCCAAGTGCTCCCTTTTATATTTTTGTTGCGACCACTTTTAGGTGTGTTTTGCAGTCCTCCTTATAGGTCATCAAATTGTCAAACAGCCATGTCCACTCTTTTGAGTTCTTATTTCTGGGAATATCTATAAAAAGGGTTGGCTTTGAGCCTATAAACTTGTTGTCCTCATCAATGAATTCTTCCTCATAATCAGTAATCAATACCGACCTGCTTTGTGGCAACCATTTTAAGTGATTTAGTTGTATTGCAGATGCTATTTCGACTAATTGATTATTGTTGAGAGTAACTTTGTTTGGAAGGTAGTCAGTTATAAATATGCTGAGTTGGCTCATAAGATTTATAGAGACTATTAAATCCTCTTCGTAATTATTGGGTTTAATGGTTTTTATTTTGGCGATATATTCCTCAAAATTGAAGTTTCGCTTGTTTAGTGAATAGGTTAAGTCAACAACTCCATTGGTTAAATCGGCAGTGCGGAATTCTATATTTGTGAATTTTGAGTACTTGTTTATTATTTGTTTGGGGTGGTAGATATCTGTCAGAACAATTCTGTCGAATTGTTCGATAATACTATCTATTGGGACATCGAGTAGCCAACCGCTACCAAGAATATTGATTGATTTTGACGATTTTTCCTTGATAAATTCTGCAATGAATTTTTTTGAGTTATTCAGATGCGATTGCCAGCCACCCTGCTCCTGCAACATCCTTTGAGCAATGTAGGTTTGCTCCGAGGCGTAATTCATTCTAATATTTCGTAGCCACTCTTTTATCATTGCATAAAAGTAAAAAAAAGAAGCATTGCTGCTTCTTTTCATTTTTATGTTCTTTAGAATCTTCCTAGTCCATTTTAAGAACCGCAAGGAATGCTTCCTGTGGAACTTCCACCGAACCAACCTGACGCATACGTTTCTTCCCTTTCTTTTGCTTCTCCAAAAGTTTGCGTTTACGGGTAATATCGCCACCATAACATTTTGCGGTAACGTCCTTACGTAAAGCCTTAACTGTTTCGCGGGCAATAATTTTTGCTCCAATTGCGGCCTGAATAGCAATGTCGAACTGTTGGCGGGGTATTAACTCTTTCAACTTTTCACACATTTTACGGCCAAAATCGTACGCGTAATCGAAGTGGATTAGTGACGATAAGGCATCAACCATTTCGCCGTTAAGGAGTATGTCAAGTTTTACTAGTTTAGCTTCAGCGTAACCGTCCATAAAGTAGTCGAACGATGCGTATCCGCGCGAAATAGATTTCAACTTGTCGTAGAAGTCAAAAACAATATCACTTAAGGGCATACGGAATGTAACTTCAACCCTATCGGATGTAATGAAAACTTGATTTTTAAGAATTCCTCGCTTATCAATACAAAGTTTCATTACTGCACCCAAATAATCGGATTTTGTGATGATTTGAGCGTTTATTACGGGTTCTTCAATAAAATCTATTACTGTTGGTCCTGGTAGTCCGCTAGGGTTATGAACTTCAATAATCTCCCCTTTTGTGGTGTGTACTTTGTACGAAACGTTAGGAACGGTGGTAATTACGTCCATGTCGAATTCGCGATAAAGCCTTTCCTGGATAATTTCCATATGGAGAAGCCCTAGGAAACCGCAACGGAAACCAAACCCCAACGCTAACGAAGACTCTGGCTCGTAGCTGAGCGATGCATCGTTAAGTTTGAGTTTGTCCAACGATGCTCGTAAATCCTCGTAATCATCTGCATCAACAGGGTAAACACCCGCAAAGACCATAGGTTTAACATCCTCAAAACCAGCAATGGATTTTTCGCAAGGTCTGTCAACATGAGTTATGGTATCGCCTACCTTAACTTCAGTAGATTCCTTTATTCCTGATATAATATAGCCTACATCGCCAGCACCAATTGAATCGCGAGGTTGAAGTTTTAATCTTAAAATTCCAACTTCGTCGGCAGTGTACTCTTTGCCTGTGTTGAAGAATTTTACCTTATCTCCAGGGCGAATAGTACCGTTAGCTACCTTGAAATACGCAATGATACCTCGGAAAGAGTTGAATACCGAGTCGAAGATTAGGGCTTGTAATGGCGCATTAGGATCGCCTTTTGGGGGCTTAATCCTTGCAATAATAGCTTCGAGTATTGCATCTACGCCTTCACCTGTTTTTGCACTTACGGGTAAAATGTCATCGCGCTTGCAGCCAATCAAATCAACTATTTGATCCTTTACATCCTCAACCATGGCTGCTTCCATATCAATTTTGTTGATAACAGGAATAATCTCAAGGTCATGATTAAGCGCAAGGTAAAGGTTGGATATGGTTTGTGCTTGAATGCCCTGTGTTGCATCAACTACAAGCAACGCACCTTCACACGATGCAATTGCACGCGAAACCTCGTAGGAGAAATCCACGTGACCAGGAGTGTCAATCAGGTTAAGGGTGTAGTTTTTATCGCCATGCTTGTACTGCATCTGTATGGCGTGACTTTTAATGGTGATTCCTTTCTCGCGTTCAAGATCCATGCTGTCGAGTACTTGATTTTGTGACTCGCGCTCAGTAAGCGTATGAGTGCTTTCAAGTAAACGGTCGGCCAGGGTGCTTTTCCCGTGGTCGATATGTGCAATAATGCAAAAGTTTCTGATATTCTCCATCCTCAGTTCCTAAATTGGAGTGCAAAGATATTGAAAATTTGATGATTCTGAAATAGGCTGTAGCGGTTTGAACCACAATAAAAAAGCGGAGATTTTTCTCCGCTTTTTTATTCTATATCGATACAATATTACATCATATCCATTCCGCCCATACCTGGTCCACCCATTGGAGCCATAGGTTTATCTTCTTTCTTCTCAGTAATTACACACTCGGTTGTGAGTAGTAAGCCTGCAATAGAAGCTGCATTTTCAAGGGCTACGCGAGCAACCTTGGTTGGGTCAATTACACCACTCTTGAAAAGATTTTCATATTTGTCGGTTTGAGCATTGTAACCGTAATCATCCTTACCTTCTTTTACTTTCTGAACAATTACAGAACCTTCCATGCCAGCGTTAGCAACAATCTGACGAAGTGGCTCTTCAATGGCTCTTTTTACGATAAGAATACCAGTGGTTTCGTCATCGTTAATGCCTTTTTGGTTTTCAAGAGCCTCAATTGCGCGGATGTAAGCAACACCACCACCAGGAATAATGCCTTCCTCAACAGCAGCACGGGTTGCATTTAGAGCATCGTCAACGCGGTCTTTCTTCTCTTTCATCTCAGTTTCAGTAGCAGCACCAACGTAAAGAACTGCAACACCACCGGCTAGTTTAGCCAAACGCTCCTGAAGTTTTTCGCGGTCATAGTCCGATGTGGTATTTTCAATCTGAACTTTGATTTGAGCAACACGCTTGTCGATATTCTCTTTTGCACCACCACCGTTAACAATAGTTGTGTTCTCCTTGTCTAGAGTAATTTTCTCAGCACGGCCAAGCATTTCCATCTTAGCGCCATCCAATCGTAGACCTTTTTCTTCGCTGATTACTATACCGCCAGTTAGGATTGCAATATCCTCAAGCATTTCCTTACGACGATCGCCAAAGCCTGGGGCTTTTACTGCAGCAATCTTCAAAGAACCGCGTAGCTTGTTAACTACCAATGTTGCAAGGGCTTCACCTTCAATATCCTCAGCAATGATTAGTAATGCACGTCCTGCTTGTGCCACTGGCTCAAGAACAGGAAGTAAATCTTTCATTGTAGATATTTTACGGTCGGTAATCAAGATGAAAGGATTTTCAAGCACAGTAATCATCTTGTCAGGATCGGTAATGAAGTATGGAGAAATGTAACCACGGTCGAACTGCATACCTTCCACTACCTCAACGGTAGTTTCAATACCTTTGGCCTCTTCAACAGTGATAACACCTTCTTTCTTAACTTTTTTCATTGCCTCAGCAATCAACTTACCAATTTCGTTGTCGTTGTTTGCAGAGATTGTAGCAACTTGTTCTATTTTTTGGTAATCGTCGCCAACTGATACAGTTTGCTTTTTAAGATGCTCAATAACCTTAGCAACACCTTTATCGATACCACGTTTCAAATCCATAGGGTTTGCACCGGCTGTTACGTTCTTTAAGCCAACGTTAACAATGGCTTGAGCAAGTACTGTTGCAGTAGTTGTTCCATCACCTGCATTATCGGCAGTTTTAGACGCAACCTCTTTTACCATTTGTGCACCAACATTCTCAAATGCATCGCTTAGCTCAATCTCTTTAGCAACGGTAACGCCATCTTTGGTCACTTGCTGTGAACCAAATTTTTTCTCAATTACCACATTGCGACCTTTAGGTCCTAAGGTTACTTTAACTGCATTTGCAAGTTGATCAACACCTCTTTTAAGTTTATCGCGTGCTTCGGTATCGAAATTTAATACTTTTGCTGACATATCTTTTGTTTTAATTTATTATACAATGATTTATGAATTAAATAATTGCAAGAACGTCAGATTGTTTCATAATCAAATAATCCTTGCCATCAACTGAGATTTCAGTACCAGCGTACTTTCCGTAAAGAACAACATCGCCAACCTTAACCTCCATAGTAACGTCTTTAGTGCCAGGTCCAGCAGCAACTATGGTTCCGCGTTGTGGTTTTTCCTTTGCAGTGTCGGGGATGAAAATACCGCTTGATGTTTTCTCTTCGGCCTCCATAGGAAGAATAAGAACTCTATCGGCCAATGGTTTAATTTTTACTTCTGACATATTATAAGAATTTAATTGTTAGTAAAATATTTTTTCGTAGTTGACAGGAAAATTTACATAAGCTATGCCAAACAGAAAAACTGACTTTTTTTCATGGATTCGATATCGGGACTGACATTGGTGTTGAGCAAAAAATGTCAATAAAATTAGTTCAATTATTGTAAATAAAAAAATGTCAGCGCTTTAGGCTGCTGACATTTTTTTATTTGAAAAATATTCAAAATTATTTTGTAGAATCTTGTGAAGTTGTTCCCGATGCTGGTGTTTGGAAATCAGGCAAAGCATTCTCGCTAGGGGTATTCTTCATTTTTGACTCAAGGATAGACTTTTGCTCAACAACAGTTTTAGTTGGCATAGTTAAAGTTGCCAAGAAAGCAAGAACAACTAGGCTAACAGCAAGTGTCCATGTTGCTTTTTCTAATAAATCGGCAGTTTTTCTAACGCCCATAATTTGGTTGGATCCAGCAAAATTTGATGCTAAACCGCCTCCCTTAGGATTCTGCACTAGTACAATTAGAATTAGTAGAATGCAGACAATGAGTATCAATACAGAAAATAATGTGTACATCGTTTAAAATATTAATGTTTACTATTTATTTGCTCTTTAACTTTTTGAATTCGATCGGCAAAGTAACTACTTTTTTCTGGATATTTCAAACATAATTTTTCGTAAACAGCTAAAGCTTTTTCAAAATATCCTTGTGAGATGTAAATCTGAGCCAAAGGCTCACTTGCCAACTCTTCGGGCTCCTCTATGGATTTTGTGGAAATATCTTCGTTCTCAATAACTTCGCCCGGCTGAGGCATTGTGGGGCGTTCAATTTTTGGAATGTTGCTTAAAAATGCATCAATTAAACTAGATGAATTAGCACTGGATTCCGATATGGAATTTTCAACGTCACCGTCAATTAGTTCAAGTATATCCGTATCTGTTGAATCTGATGTGGCTTCAGCAGTTATTGTTACAGCATCGGTATGGTTTTGGCCTTCAAGGAGTACGAACGATGCTTCGGATGATGTTTTTTTTGTTTTTGGTCTTCCCTTAGTTGGTTTCCTTGTTTCTATCGCTTCCTCGGCAGTTTCAGGTAAAATAATAATTGGTGAGGTAGGATTGAGCAACCTGTAAAGGTGTTGACGGTTAGGGACTAAGCTTGCCTGATTTTGGATTTGGTTGCTTATGGATTTATCACCAATCTGCTTTAAGTTCATCAGGTAGAGAGCCCTTGCGCCTTGGAAGTAAGGGTACTTTTCAATTAAGTTTTTTATTTGCTCCAAGCTAGTTTCTGAAAACTTGCTTGGGAAATTAATCAATTCGTAAAAGTTTTCTTTTTCCATTGTTCTACCAATTAGCAACTGCTGCGTTGAAAATATCATCAACTAATTTTTCTAGAATTTTGCTTACAAGTTCACTCTCTATTGATGTGAAGTTTTGACTGCTACTGTAATTTTCGTATTGAGAAAATGTTTTGTCGTAATTTTTTGTCGGATCTATAGTATTGACAAACTTTACTTTTATCGAAATGGTAAATCTGTTTTCAGCAGCAATTTCATTGCCTTGGATTGCAACAGGAGCAAAAGTGTACTGGGTTATTTGTCCAGAGAAGGCCAAGTCGCCAAAGTCCCTTACTACAGATAAGCGGGTTTGGGAAACAAATCTGTTTTTAAGATCTTCGGTTAACTGACTACTTAGCGTTGGATTTACAATGCTGGCCAAATTCTGGAAAAGTTGAACACTTACAGTGTTTGCCTCTGTGGGGATTGATGCTCCTGTGAATGAGTATTTTACACTACATCCGTGGTGTAGGGGTAATGCTAAAATTAACAGCAGAAAAATATGTTTTGTAACTTTCATAATGTGCTATTCTATATTAAATTCCTTAATTTTTCTGTAGAGTGTACGCTCTGAGATTCCTAATTCGGTAGCAGCATTTTTTCTTCGTCCTTTATGTTTCTCCAATGCTTTCTTAATTAACTCTACTTCTTTTTCTTCCAAAGATAACGATTCCTCAATAATTTCTTCGGTATCCTGAATGTCATTTGCATTTTGTGCAAATGGTTTACTATCGAACTGGTTGGTTGGAGTTTTAGTAATTATTGTGTCGTTGGACTTGTATAGGTTTTGGTAAATAGGAGCATTTTGAATTTGAGGATCGATGTTTGCCACTCCATTTGTCATCAGATCGTTCACCAATTTTTTCAAATCGTTAACATCATTTCGCATATCGAAAAGAATTTTATAGAGGATTTCGCGCTCCGATGCGAACGTTTGCTCATCGATTCCTTTCTTTCCGTATAGCGTAGGAAGTTTAGTGGTCGAAAAATCGGGTAGATACCTTAATAGTATGTCGGCAGTTATATTCCGACTTTGTTCAATTATCGATATTTGTTCTGTTACATTCTTGAGTTGGCGGATATTGCCGGGCCACTTGTAGTTAATAAGTGCTCTTCGAGCATCATCATCCAGGGATATTGCTGGCATTCGGTATTTTTCAGCAAAATCGCTGGCAAATTTTCTGAAAAGCAATGGAATATCCTCAACTCTTTCGCGTAATGGGGGGATGTGGATTGGCACTGTGTTTAGTCGGTAGTAAAGGTCTTCGCGAAATTTGCCTTCCTGTATCGCCTCGGGAACATTTACATTGGTGGCGGCAACCACCCTAACATTTGTTTTTTGAACCTTTGATGAGCCAACTCTGATGAACTCACCAGTTTCTAAAACTCTTAGAAGTCGAACCTGTGTGGATAGAGGCAATTCGGCCACCTCGTCAAGAAATATTGTACCACCATTGGCAACCTCAAAGTAACCCTGACGACTATCGGTAGCGCCGGTAAATGCACCTTTTTCGTGGCCGAAAAGTTCTGAATCGATTGTTCCTTCGGGAATTGCACCGCAGTTAACGGCAATGTATGCCCCATGTTTGCGGGCGCTATACTGATGCACTATCTGTGGAAAAACTTCTTTTCCGGTTCCGCTTTCACCAGTAATCAGAACCGAAAGGTCGGTATGTGCCACTTGTCGGGCTATATCTATAGCACGGTTAAGGCCTGTTGCATTACCAATAATTCCAAAACGTTGCTTAATGCTTTGCAGTTCCATTTTAAAATAGGGGCTGTTTGTATTCAATGTAACTGACAAAATTACATTTTTTAATTATTTCCTAAAATTAGAAATAGTTAAATTTCATAAAACAGTTTGTTGCTTATTGCTAGTTACAGAGAGTTTTTCTTGATATTCAAAGAATGGAACTGACAATATTGCCGCATTTAGGATT
>CAZTVY010000127.1:0-7747 GCA_964617235.1 uncultured Rikenellaceae bacterium
GAACGTATTTTCTTTTATCATTTGAGACTACAAAGATACACTCAATTTTTGGATTGACTAAATCAATGCAAAGTATTAAAGCAAAAAACTGTTAAATGATTTGGGAGATGGAAGTAGGAAGCAGGAAGTAAAATGTAGAATGATAAATTTAAAAGGCAAAAAACCCAACCAATCGCAAGCAATAGCCACGAGTTTTAACTCGGGATAATTATCAGTAGTATTAATAAAGTGATGCAAGTAATAACAAGTGTTTGAAATGAAATAGAATCTTTGCATCACAAATCACGAATATTGGTATGGAATATAAATTTGACGCTCCCATGTCCTTCGGACGATGGAAAGTCTGTCTTTCTATTAAATGTAAACTCACAACTTCAACTCCAAAACTCATTACTTAATTACCCAATTACTTATTTACCTAATAACTTAATTACCTAATAACTTAATTACCTAATAACTTAATTACTCAATAACCAAACAAACATCACAACAACATCAATCCCACCACAACCAAAAAAACTAACATCTTTCAACCAAAATGAAGATTTTTGTTAAAAATTTTGCCTAAACAAACCGAATGACAAATATTTTTCTATTTTTGGGAGGTTGAAAACCTAAAACCAAACCTAATTTAAATACTGTGAGATGATGGACGGATTTGAAAACCTTGAAGATTTTGAGAAAGCGGACAAAGAGGATATTTTCTCGAAAGTGATTCGTGCTGGTAAAAGAACTTACTTTTTCGATGTAAAATCGACCCGTAACAGCGATTTCTACCTTACTATTACAGAAAGTAAGAAACGTATGGGTAAGGATGGCAAGATGTACTACGAAAAGCATAAGATTTTCTTGTACAAGGAAGATTTTGAGAAATTCCTAGAGGGATTGAACGAAGTTGTTGATTACATCAAAACTAACCAAGAGGTTATTCCCCGCAGTGAGATGGTTGAACACGAAGAATTAGAGATGGCCACAACAGAGTTTTCTAGCGTAAGTTTTGAAGACCTTGAGAAATAGAAGATAAAAAGAAACCGGCATTCACCGGTTTTTTTATTGCTCATCAAAACTCATCCCATCAATGGGTTCGTGGTTTAGTACCTTTTTAATTTCATCCACCGATAGCGTTTTAACATTGGTTACAATGTAGCCATCGTTTAAGGAGCACCCTAACGTTAAACACTCATCAATAACAGCGTTTATAGGCTCATTCACTGCAACATTCATTGGAATTAATGCAGTAACACAAATAAAATCGTCTAAAACTTCAGCTATCTCAACCTCCGACGAATAGCGAGGAAATAAGAAATTTACCTCATCCACAACTAGTTGCTTTTGCTCTTGGCTTAACCCATCGGAATTGGGGACAAATACAATAAAGTATCTTAACTTACCACTCTTCCCTCCTAGCCCAGTACTTATAAAAACGCCATCTTCCTCCGAAAGCGATGATACCATATGAAATCGGCTCTCGTTTAACGCCATAAGAGCCCAATCCTTCAAATCTGGCGATGCAATTGATGCATATTGCTCTATCAATCTATAATTCTCAACATTATCGGTGCCTGCCAAACGGATTAAATACTCTTTCGCCTCATCGATGGTAAGTTTATTGCTCAACAAATCATCAGCATTGTAATCCTTTGATACTTCACTCCCACGCACTTTAGATACCATTTTGTAGTACTCCATTTGCACGTCGATGCTAATGGAATCTTCTAGTATCCTCATACTTTCGGGCGATTCGCCCAGAATACTTTTTATATGATTAAACAACTCGTCCGGATTATCCATATTGTTTAAAAGCATTAGTCTACAATAGATGACAAATATTAGATTATTTTTGCAAAGTTGGCAAGAGTTAAGTCGTCAAGCATTAAGTTAAGTCCCGCCAAAAATACAAACAAATGATTATGAATTAATTTCAAAATAACAATTATGAGATTTAGAACTATACTTTTATTTTCTTTGATTCTTCTTTCTACAATTTCTAATTGTCAGGAAATAGTTGGAGACTATCTTGGAAAAAAAGGCACTATAAAGGAAAATTTATCAATTCGATCCGATTTTACTTATGATTTGGAATCGCAATTTTCAGATATGATACATCATTATTCAGGGAAATGGAGTTTAAATAATGATACACTAATCCTCAATCCAGTAATACTTCCCAATGATTCAGTTTTAAGCGTAAGCCAAAACTTTGATTCAAAAATAAGTGGAATATTATTTAGAATAAAAGATTCTTTGGGGTATCGTGATCGTTTTGAAAAATTAATTGTATACCTAGATTCTCAAGAATTTTATATTCAAAATGACCAGAATGGTGATTACATTTATAATGAAAATGATTGCAGATTAGACTCTATTGCATTTTACTCCCCTCTTTCGAAAACTAGATACATTATTGACATAGGTGATGATAAGAATTCAATTGTAGTTACAACAATAAGAGCACTATTATCAAACGAAATTTATGATAAAAAATATTTAGTTCTTAAAAAGAAGTTAAAATCAGTCGATTATAAAGGGTTAATTTTAAATAAAAAATAACTTTTGCCAATAAGCTGTTCAAATTAACAAACGAAACATTTAAACATTTTAATCAAAATATAGTTGATAATAACGCTAATTAAGATATAGGTTTTAATGCTACTATCAGATTTACAAAACGGCGAGTATGGAATAATTTCGAAAGTGATGGGGCGCGGTGCATTCCGCAAACGTATCACCGAAATGGGATTTGTTAAAGGCAAAAAGGTTGTAGTAATTAAAAACGCTCCCCTTAAGGACCCTATAGAGTATTCTATAATGGGTTACGAAATATCGTTGCGCAGAAATGAGGCGGCCCTAATTGAAGTTGTTACCCCAGAAGAGGCCAAGAAACTTGTTGCTGAGCAAAGCGGCGAATCGCTTACAAAATTCACCGAACCCGAGATTATTAATACTGGTGTTAAAGTATCGGGTAAAACTATCAATATTGCTCTTGTAGGAAATCCCAACGCCGGAAAAACCACAATATTCAACTATCTATCGGGCTCGCGTGAGCATGTTGGAAATTACAGCGGTGTAACGGTCGATTCAAAGAATGCACGGTTTAAGTACAAGGGCTATACATTTAACATCACCGATTTACCTGGCACATACTCGCTTACAGCGTATACACCTGAGGAAATATTTGTACGTAGATATATTCACGACAACAACCCCGACATTGTTATCAACGTAGTTGATTCATCGAACCTAGAGCGTAACCTATACCTTACCACTCAGCTAATTGATATGGATGTTAGGGTGATTGTCGCCCTAAATATGTTTGATGAGCTGCTAGGTAAGGGCGATAGATTCGATTACACAGAATTAGGTAAAATGTTGGGTATTCCTTTTGTACCTACAGTTGGCTCAAAAGCAAAAGGATTGGAAAAACTACTCGACACTACAATCAACGTTTTTGCGGAGAAGGACAAAGTGGTTCGGCATATCCACGTAAATTATGGGCAAACTATAGAGGATTCAATTTCAGCTATTCAAAAGGAGATTAAGAAAAACGATAGTATCACCGTTAACTATTCGAGTCGTTACCTAACCCTTAAATTGTTAGAAAAGGACCGATACGCCCACAAAATTCTGAAAGAAGTCCAGAACTACGAAACTATAAAACACCTCACGGATAAAGAGATTTCTAAACTGGAGAACGCTTACAAGGAAGATACCGAAACTCTTATTACCGATGCTAAGTACGGTTTTATTGCTGGCGCACTAAAGGAAACCTACAAGGAGAGTACACAGCAAAAACGCCAAACCACAGAGTTGATAGATACCTTCATTACCCACAAACTCTTTGGCTTTCCAATATTCCTATTTCTTATTTGGCTGACATTCTATACCACATTCACCATTGGACAATACCCAATGGGCTGGATTGAACAGGGCGTTGAGTTGCTTAGCAACCTAATGAACAACATCCTGACCGATGGACCGCTGAAAGATTTGATAATAAATGGAATTATTAATGGCGTTGGAAGCGTTATTGTTTTCCTACCCAACATTCTTATACTCTTCTTCTTTATCTCGTTACTCGAGGATACAGGCTATATGGCTCGTGCAGCGTTTATAATGGATAAACTGATGCATAAGATTGGGCTACACGGAAAATCGTTTATTCCACTTGTAATGGGTTTTGGCTGTAATGTTCCTGCAATAATGGCATCGCGCACCATAGAGAACAGGAATAATAGGCTAGTTACAATCCTAATAACTCCATTTATGAGCTGTAGCGCCCGCCTGCCTGTATATATACTAATACTAGGAGCCTTTTTCCCTGCAAGTGCAGGAAATTTACTATTCCTGATTTATTTCATTGGAATACTTTTGGCAATATCAACCGCGCTACTGCTCAAGAAAACATTCTTCAGAGCCGATGACGTCCCCTTTGTTATGGAGCTTCCACCCTACCGAATCCCCACTATGCGTTCAACCATAATGCATATGTGGCACAAGGGTTCGCAGTACTTACAAAAAATGGGAGGAATAATACTTGTTGCAGTTATTATTATTTGGGCCTTGGGCTATTTCCCAAGGGATGTTAAGTATACCAAGGATTTTGAAAAGGAGTTATTGGTCGAAAAGTCTCAACTGCAAAACATTTCCTCGGCATTAGTTGTTGATAGTACAAAGTTAGATAGTATTGCTAGCAAAATTCATCATATAGAAATTGAGATGGATGCTCAAAGACACGCACATTCATATTTAGGTAGAATCGGAAAATTCATTGAACCTGCAATTGAACCTTTAGGCTTTGACTGGAAAATGGGCGTAAGTTTACTTTCGGGTGTTGCAGCAAAGGAGATTGTGGTAAGCACATTAGGCGTTCTTTACCAGGCTGATGAAGAAAAGGGTTCTGCCGATTCGCTGGCAGAAAAGTTGCAGAACGAAACACATAAATCGGGTGAATTGAAGGGGCAAAAAACATTCACGCCTCTAAAAGCGATGACTTTCCTTCTCTTTATACTGATTTACTTCCCCTGCGTTGCTGTAATATCGGCAATTAAAAACGAGTCTGGTTCTTGGAAATGGGCGCTATTTACCATTATTTTTACCACAGGACTTGCTTGGATGGTTGCATTTACTGTTTATCAGGTTGGAAGTTTGATGGGATTTTAGGAATATGGTGACGTGTGACGAGCTACAGGTGACGAGTTATTAAATGTCACAAATCACCTGTCACTAGTCACTAAACAAAAAAAAGATGATTCAGGAAATATTAGTTTACATAATACTAACAGTAACCTTAGGTTATACGTTCTACTCCATTTACAGGGTTTTTAATCCAAAGTACAAGAGTAGTGGCGGATGCGCGGGCTGTGCCAGTGGTAGTTGCTCTGTTAAAGAGTTAAAAAAGTATCATAAATCGTAAACAATTTTGTTTATTTGCCGTTAATAGGTTTGAGCAATATAATGTAATGATGCTAAAAAAGTTCCTAAAAATAGCCGTAGCCTTGCCTCTTGCAACAATACTGATTGTTGCATCGAGTGGGCTGACTATTTTCCTACATCATTGCAACTGCGAGGGTAAAACAGAAATCTCAATTTACAGTGAAGTTGGGTGTGATATGCATGCAACCAATAAAGTTCAGCATAGCTGCTGCGACTTTGAGGAGGTTGAAGTAATTAGCGACGAATCTGGAAGTTGTGGCTGTAATAATGAACAAGTTTCTGTTAAACTGAACGATATTGTACCTGTTGTATCAACAAGTATCAGTTTTGATAAAATATTAGTGGCTGTTGTTGAGTACAATGCACACATCAAAAAACAGGTTACTCCTGAGATTTCGCTTAAATCGTACGCAGAATCTGATTCACCTCCGCCAATTCGTTGGGGGAAAACACTGCTTATAAGCCTCAATTCACTTAAAATATCCGACACACTTTCGTAGTTATCGAGTCACGCACTCGAGTTGATTAGTTATTTCCATTGTTAAATGGAAAAATCACTACTTAATTTCAACTTATAAAACTATGAAAGCGATTAAATCAATATACATAAAAGTAATTGCCTTGCTTTTTACCGTATCGCTACTTACTAGCGCTGGAATTGCTCAGGATATAATCCATGGACATATTTACGGTAAGGACGATAAGGGCAATATATCGCCCTTGGTTGGGGCAAACATAATTTGGTTGGGTAGCACAACAGGAACCTCGGCCGATTCCGAAGGACACTTTATGCTACAAACCGTTAAAGGGTTCAATAAGATTGTCATCAGCTTTATTGGTTTCAAAACCGATACAGTATCGGTTGATTTTAAAACCAAGGTTGTTGAACACACTCTAATACAGGAGAACACCATTGAGGGTGTTACTGTTACCACAACAGTTCCGGGAACTCACCTGCAACGCTTAAATCCAATTCAAACTCAGGTTATAACAAACAATGAACTAAAGCGTGCGGCTTGCTGCAACCTTTCTGAGAGTTTTGAGACAAATGCCTCGGTAGATGTATCGTACAGCGATGCTGTTACTGGTGCCAAGCAAATTCAACTGCTTGGATTAGCAGGAATTTATACTCAAATGCAATTTGAGAATGTACCAACACTTCGAGGACTTGCATCGGCATACGGCCTTGGATATGTTCCTGGCCCTTGGATGGAATCCATTCAGGTATCGAAAGGAACGGCATCGGTGGCAAATGGCTACGAGAGTATCACTGGTCAAATCAACATTGAGTTTAAAAAGCCCTGGGAGCAGGAAAAGATGCACCTTAACCTTTACGCCAATAATCTTGGTATGACTGAATTCAACGCAAACTATGCTGTTGATGTAAACGAAAAGGTATCGACAATGATTCTGGCGCACGGTTCACATTTAGGGAACAGAATAGACCACAATGAAGATGATTTTCTTGACCATCCACTAACCACGCAGTACCATTTATTTAACCGATGGAAGTATCAGGGAGAGAAGTTCGAATCGAACATTGGGGTTAAATTCTTGCAGGAAAAACGCTTGGCTGGTCAGGTTGATTACGATAGAAACACCGAGCAAACCTTAGGAAATCCATACGGTATTGATGTTAACACAAACCGATTTGAGGCTTTCAGCAAGACAGGATACATATTCGATAGACCATCAACCAGTTTGGGTTGGATAAATGCATTTACCTACCACGACCAAACATCGAACTATGGACCAAGAGCCTACGATGCCACACAGAACAGCTACCATAGTAACTTGATTTTTATGACATATATTGGAAACACCAATCATACCATAAAATCGGGAGTTAACTTTAACTACGATGGCTACATTGAAAACCTTAATGGAGTAAACCTTAATAGATACGAAAGAGTGCCTGGTGTTTATGCTGAATACACCTATAAACACCTAGAAATGCTTACACTAATGGCTGGCTACAGGGTTGACCATCATAGCAAATTTGGCTACTTTACTACTCCCCGATTCCACGCAATGTACAAACCTTGGGAGCAATTAACATTTAGGGCTAGTGCGGGCAAAGGGTATCGATACCCTTCTGCAGTTTCGGAGAATAGCAATTTGCTGGCAAGCAATAGGCAGTTTGTTTTTGAGGAAGATGCGAAACTGGAGGAAGCATGGAACTTTGGCTTAAATATCACCCAGAGGTATAAAATTTGGGGCAAAAATCTCACCATTAGTACAGACTACTACCACACAAACTTCGAGAACCAGTATATAGTCGATACCGATAGAGATGCAACATCAGGATACTTTC
>CAZTVY010000128.1:0-7727 GCA_964617235.1 uncultured Rikenellaceae bacterium
TCTTATTAATATCAGGGATTGGAGATTTTTTCCAATCCTTTATTTTTTTTGTGAGTATCAGTTCATCCGCAGTTGTTAGTTCGCAGCCCATTGTAAGGAATGTCTCATCGGAGCAAGTTTGTAGCAAATCTTTGAAAAGCGATACATTACGGTAGGGCGCTTCAATGAATAGTTGGGTTTGACCTTCTACTCTTGAGCGTTGCTCCAGTTGCTTTATCCGCTTTTTACGCTCCTCTGGTTTTATAGGTAAATAACCCACAAATGCAAAGTTCTGGCCGTTCAAGCCGCTTGCCATTAGGGTTAGAAGAATAGAGTTTGGTCCAACAAGTGGAATTACCTTTATTCCTTTTCGGTGAGCGGCAGCAACTAACAACGAGCCTGGGTCGGCTACAGCCGGAACTCCTGCTTCGGAAAGCAAGCCTAAATCGTTTCCGTGGAGTATTGGGGCAAGCATCTTTTCAATCTCCGTTGGCGATGTATGCTCATTCAGCTCGAAAAAATCAAGGTTATCAATTGGTGTTAAAATTCCAATTCTCGATAAATATCTACGAGCAGTTCTTAATTCCTCAACCACAAAGTGCTTAAGTCCTTTGGAAATATCAACAACTTTTGGAGGTATAACAGTGTCAGTTTCTGGTGTTCCAATAGTTGTTGGAATTAGGTATAGTTTTCCGTTCATAGTTCTCGCTTATTCAATCTATCTAACTATATTTACTAAAATTTTGCACTAAGGTAATTGGAATGATTAGAATTATAAAGCAAATTCTACTAAATAGAAACACAATACTTGTTTTCGCAGTTCTTGCAGGTATTGCTTTTGGAGATAAGGCTTCATCCTTAAAGGATTTAACGTTTCCGGCCTTAGCAATTACAATGACTTTCTCAATGACCGGTATGAGGATGAGCCAGGTAAAGGATTTAAATGGTGTGTACAAGCCATTCTTGATGGGAATTTTATTGAATTACGGACTCTTTAGCCTTGTTCTTATTCCGTTGGCATACTGGTTTATGCCAACGCCTGAGTTATTCTATGGATTTGTAGTAATTGCTGCAGCTCCACCAGGTGTAGCTATAATTCCTTTTTCGTATATTCTAAAGGGAGATGTTATTTACGCGATAATTGGTGTTGTTGGGGCTTTTCTTGGTTCAATATTCATTGCTCCATTACTGGTTAATGTTTTTGCTGCGTCCAAGGGAATTAGTTCTTGGGACTTATTTATAATGATGGTTCAGCTAGTTGTTGCTCCTTTAATTATTTCACGTTTTTTACTTTGGAAGCCTCTGTTTAAGTATATTGAACCAATTCGTGGGAAAGTGGTGGATTGGGGCTTTGCTATACTTATTTTTGTTGCAGTTGGAATAAACCGAGAGGTATTCTTTACTGAGCCAATGCTTTTGGTTAAAGTTTCAATTATTCTTTTGACTGCAACTTTTGTGTTGGGTTATGTTTATACTAAAATTGCCGATAAGATTGGTGTTTCTCAAAGTGTAATCACCTCACAATCGATGCTTGTTGCCATTAAAAGTTCAGGATTTTCGGTTTTTACAGCAATTACATTGTTTGGTAAGGAGGCCGCAATACCATCGGCTGTTATGGCTGTGGTAGTTTTGTTATATTTGATTTACTTATCGCTTAAAAGCAGAATAATAGGGTGAAACTAACTTTTTTAGGAACGGGAACTTCGCAGGGTGTGCCAGTTATTGCTTGCTCTTGTCCAGTGTGTCAATCGTTGGATCCACGCGATAAGAGGCTAAGAACGGCTGCTCTTATTGAGCATAATGGTATTACCATTGCCATTGATGCGGGCCCCGATTTTCGCCAGCAGATGCTTAGGGCAAAGGTTAAGAACCTCGATGCAATTCTTGTTACACACGAGCATCGCGACCATATTTCGGGGTTGGACGATGTGCGAGCCTTTAACTGGATTAATAAGCGCCCAATGGATATTTGGGGCGAACCACGTGTGCTTGATGCCATCAGAACAGAGTACTCCTACGTTTTTGCTGAGCATAAATATCCTGGTATTCCTGAGATTTGTTTAAATGAGATAGATGGTCAACCCATAGATATTATGGGGTTGAAGATTATTCCCATAAGAGCATATCACTATAAATTACCAATATACGGTTTCCGCATAGGCGATTTAACGTACATTACCGATGCCAACTTTATAGCCGAGGAGGAGAAGGAGAAAATTGTTGGTTCAAAGTATTTGGTAATTAACGCCTTGCGGATGCAAAAGCATCTATCGCACTACTCGTTGCCTGAGGCATTAAAGTTAATTGCCGAACTAGGCCCCCGTAGGGCATATATTATTCACGTTAGTCATCAAATGGGTCTTTACAAGGACATTGCAGCTCAATTGCCCGAGAATGTTTGCTTAGCGTACGATGAGTTAACGGTGGAGTGTTAGTTTTTCTTCTTAAAATAGAAAAGGAAGAATAAACTGAATACAGACAGAATGCAGAAAATTGCACCAGCAATTACCAACGCATGTGTAAGGCTCAGTTTATCGGTAAGCCAGCCATAAAAAGGTCCCCAAAGAGAGAATATAATCCTAATTGTAAAGTTTCGAACCGATAGAATGGTTGCCCGCATATTGGATGGTGCTAGGCGATTAATTCCATCCTTTAGTATTGGCGTTGCTATACCACGGGCTATGTAGAAGATTATAAATAGCGATAATGCCCAGAGTTGAGGAATAATTCCAACAAGAACAAATCCAAGCCCTAGCGCTATGCTAAGTGCAATAACCAAAGGTTTCCGTCCGAATCTAATTTCGGCTTTGTAGGCGTACATAGCGGCAATTCCTACAATTAAATTTAGTCCTGTCCAAATAATTCCGAACGATTCTACCTTAACATCGGCTCTAATTAACCAGGGTTGTACAAACCAGGCCATTGTTAGTGTTGATGCCCCTACAATCGACGAGTATATTATGTTCCATCGTAGCTCCACATTATCGATTAGCGAGTAGCGAACAATCCCGACAATTTGCTTCCAGTTTAAATCCACCCTGTTCTGGTTGATTTTAGGCTCAATTAATGTCATTGCTGCAGGAACTGCTAAGAATGCAATAAAGGTTTGTCCGTAGTATGGATAGCGTAGGCTTAATGCAGCAAGTAGTCCTCCAATAATACCTGCTGCAGCCTCAGCAAAATTACCAGCAGATGTCATTCGTCCCTCGTGTTTTAGGTAGTCGTCCTGTTTGCCATCGTCAAGCAGCGAGTCGTAGAGCAGGGCAGAATCAGCACCCGAAATCATACTTTGGCCAAAGCCAAGGATTATCTCGGCAACCATAAACCCAATAAAACCCAATGAAAACGAGTAGGTTGCATAGCCTGCAAAGCCCAAAATTGCACCTGCTATAAGTGTGTTTTTTCTGCCAAGCGCATCGGCAAAGTAACCCGAGGGAATTTCTAAAAGTACTATTGATAGCGAGTAAATACTTTGTAGAATAAAAACCTCCTTAATGCTTAGTCCGTTGTTTTGGTAGAACAGCACCACAATGGGCATTACCAGCATAAACCAATGCGATATCTTGAGGATATACAGGCGCCATAGGTTATGTTGGTAGGTTGTTTGCATCGGATGCAAAGATATTACAATGAATCCATTAATAAATAATACTATATAAAAGAAAAACCCTTCAAGGTTTTTAATCCTGAAGGGTTTGCCCATAATGATATGCGATTTTTATATAAGAAAACTATTCTGCTGGAGTAGTTTCACCTTTGAGGTATTTATCCAAAAAGGTAAGAATAGCGCTATATCCTTTTATCTCGTTTTCCTTTTTAACAAATCCGTGTCCTTCGTCTGGGAAAATAACATATTCCACAGGTACGCCATTCTTTTTAATAGCCTCAACAATCTCGTCAGATTCTACTTGAAGTACACGTGGGTCGTTGGCACCTTGAAGCACCATTACAGGATTCTTTACATTATTGGCGTGGAATAGTGGCGAAATATTGTATAGACGAACCGAATCTGCTGTAGTTGGGTCGCCCATCTCTGCATACAAAGCATTTTTGAATGATGCCCAGAATGGAGGAATAGATTTTAGGGTACGTAACCAGTTGGTAACACCAAATAGGTTAACCCCAACCTTAAACTCATCGGGTTTAGATGTCATAGCGGCCATTGTCATAAATCCACCGTACGAACCACCAATAATTCCAATTTTATCAGCATCAATATACTCTAACGACTGGAGGTATTTTTTACCATAAACACAGTCCATTAGGTCCTTATCTCCGTGATTTTGGTCGTCCAATTTGTAGAACGTTTGTCCGTATCCACTGCTACCCCTGTTATTTACGGCTAAAATTGCGTAGCCATTGTTTGTAAGGTATTGGATTAGTGCGAAGTATCCCACTCTAGATTGTCCGCCAGGACCACCGTGCACCCAAATAAGTGCAGGCACTTTATTTTTTTCAGTGGCATCGAGCGGTTTGTAGAATATTGCTGGAATATCCAATCCATCGAACGATTTGTAGCGAACAACCTCTGCTGCAACAAGTTGATTTTGGTCGATTTCAGGATTTAGGCTATTGGTAAGTCGTTTGAGCTCTTTGGTTTCCATGTTGTAGAAGTAGATATCGGCTGGCGACTTTGATGTACCTGCGCTAATACGCATATACTTTTCGCTATCGGATATCTCAATAGAAATAATATCACCATCGGCAATTGCAGGCGATTCAACTTTTTGACCAGTTTTGTGGTCGAATAGTTTCAAAGTATTCTTTCCATCCTCGTTAATGGCAATTACCCTATACTTTTCGTAACGTGATAGAGAGAAGTTAGTTACATCCCAGTTAGTTTCAAAAACAGTATTTCTTTCGCCAGTTTCAAGATTGTACGATACTAGGTACTGAAATTCCTTTTGGCTATTAGTGGTGTAGTACAAATACTTACCATTTAAAGAAAATCCTCTGGCAACATAAGAGCCTGGTTGTTCAGGAATGGATATCTCCTTTTGCTCCTTTGTTAATCGGTTCACTAGGTATAACTTGTTTTCGCTGGTGGTAATGCTTTCAACCAAAACCACATATTTCTCATCCCAGGATACTTCGTTAATATTCATCCCTTTGTCATTTTTGTACAACAACTTGGGCTGCCAAGTTTTTGTATCCATTATGTAAAGGTCAAAAAAGCGTGGGTCGCGTTTGGTAGAGAGGAAATAGAAGGCCGTTTTTTCTTTATTCCAACCAACAAAAGCTGACTTTGCTTTTTCCTCGGGTGTTAGGTCTGTAGATGCGCCATCTTCATTCAGAAGGTAGATATGGTCAATCTCATCACCTCCTTTGTCGGCAGCGTACAGAATTTTATTAGTACCAGGCACATAGTCAATTGCAAAGTAAGATTCTTTGGTAGAGTTGGTTAGCTGCTTTTGTGTTCCATCAGCAACGCAAACCTCATAGAGGTTGTAAATTCCCGATTCATTGCTAGTGTACAAAAGCCGAGTTTCGTCCTCGGAAAATTTTCCTCCATATACCTGTTTGTTCTTGTAGAACTGCTCAATGGAGTACTTTGTAACCACTGGCTCCTTTTTACAAGAATAAAGGAAAATTGGAATGATAAGAACGATTAAAAAGATAATTCTCTTCATACTAATTAGTTTTTAGTTGATTGCTACTATGACTCAAGCAAATGATTTATGTTTAATTTATATACAATTAAATGTAGTTGACATATTCGGTAACATTCCTGCCTGAAATGCAATGAAAATCAATACTTATAAGTAATGCTAAACCAAAACTAACAACGAAGCAGAACCTCAATATCACTTAACAATTTAACTAATTATACGGCAATAGTCCAATGTAGTATATTGGTTTTAGCTTTTATTATGATTATCAAAAGGATATTTAACTTACGGTATTCTGATTGATGCTCAAAAAAAGGTTATCGTATTGTTTTCGATAACCTTTTATGCTGTCTGTTGACTAAAACTATTCCTCAATATCTATTTTAGCAGGATTCCTTTTGAATAGCTTTCCGCTTTTAATTACCCTTCGGGTGCTAGCAAAGTTTTTATAATCGTCGAGTGGATTCTGGTCATAAATAATTAGGTCGGCTTTTTTGCCAATTTCAATGCTCCCGAATCGATTATCAATTTTTAGAACTTTAGCGGCATTTAGGGTTGATATTTTGATGATATCTGATGCCGAAATACCAGCCTCAGCAAGCAATAGTTGCTCAGAAATAAAGGCCATACCTCCATTTTCAGTATTTGTTCCAATTCTAAGTGATGTGCCTGAATTGTGAATGCGTTTAACAAAACTTAGTAGGTGATTGAAACTATAAGTAATTCTGTGCTTTAGTTCTTTCGATAGTTTGAATTGATTCTGATTGTTCGATTCCATATGACTCATATCGGTGTATTGAGCCATGGAGTTTAACTTGGTTGATATTGAAATAGTTTGAGTGCTAAGTTTGTTTGCAAGAGTATCGAGCAGTGCAGGATTATTCTCCACAATGTACTTGAAAGCCTCCAGTGCATATATTTCCTCTGGAACATCAACCTTTCCATAAACATTCTCAATTTGATTTAGAAGAAGTTTTTTGTCGAAATTATTCTCAAAAGTGTTGATTATAGGGCTGTATATGTACTCAATGTTGACATAATTATTATCACTAAATGAGTTTATTGGTTTTATAAAGGCATCGATTCCTTTTTGTGATGCCAATTCCATAATGTTCTTAGTTTGGCTATTATTTTTATCGTTGTTTATGTAAATATGATTAACGCCTATGGACGATAAATCGCTAAGTAACACATCTAAACTTTTCTTGGATTGCTCCATATCCGAAAAAGTGAAGGCAACAATTAAATCCGAAAATTTTGGGTTTGCCTGCCATTTAACCATTTGGCTAGCCCAGTTAAAGTCCTTGGTCATATCAACAATGGTTGTAATACCATAAGGTAGATAGTTTTTTGAGCATTTGCTCCGATAAAAGTTGGTCAAGATTTTTGGATGATTATCGGCATTCTTATGGGTGCTGTATATTGCCTTTTCGAAGTTAATATGTGTATCGATGTTTCCTGGAGTAACCAGTCTACCATCGGCGTCAACAACCTTTTTGGTTCTAACAGGCTCGTCGGAATTGATTATCCCAACAATTGAATCGCCAATAATGAGTATAGTTTTACCAGTGGTTACCTCTCCTGTTTTGGTATCAAAAATTGCTGCGTTTTCAACAATTAAGTCGTAGCGAATTGGACGGTTGCAGGAAAAGATAGTGAGCGCTAAGGTTGATATTATCAGAAGTCGATAGAATTTCATTTTAGTTTGGTTTAAGTTTCTAAATGCGGGTTAAAGTTAAAAATTCAGTTCAATATTTGTGCTTATACAATGAAAAAAGGCTGTAGAGATTATCTACAGCCCTTTGAAACTAAGAGTTATGGCTTATTTAAGTCCTCTTTTCTTAAGTAATGGTTCAATGGAAGGCTCTTTTCCACGGAACTTGTTGTACTGAATCATACCCTCGTCGTTTCCACCTTCGGTAAGAATGAATTTACGGAACTTACGTGCAATCTCTGGATTGTAAAGATTTCCAGTTTCGGCAAATGCGTTGAATGCATCAGTATCAAGCACTGCAGCCCATAGGTAAACGTAATAACCAGCAGCATAACCACCAATTATATGGTTAAAGTATGTGGTTCTGTAACGTGGGTAAATTTCGTCCATTAGTTTGATTTTCTGCATGGAGTTCTTTTCAAATT
>CAZTVY010000129.1:0-7723 GCA_964617235.1 uncultured Rikenellaceae bacterium
CGATAGATTCATATTCTCATTGGCCCAGGTAACAGTTGGCTTAACTGAGTCAACGTGGGTTACATCGGCACCTGCGGCACAAGCCGCAAGCGATGCTCCGCCAGTATAGGCAAATAGGTTTAGTACGGTTGGTTTTTGTAAGTTAAAACTTTTTACTCGGTCGTAAATAAAATTCCAGTTCGATGCCTGTTCCGGAAAAATTCCAACGTGCTTAAATGCGGTTAGACCAAGTCGGAACTTCAACTTCATTTCCTTGTAGTTATACTCCACGTACCATTGCTTTAGAGCGTTGGGCTTGCTTTCCCAATCGCCTCGCTCTGCTTCGGCCACATAATTGCCCTGTTTGTATATGAACGTTGAGTTGGCAAGTTTTTGCCACTCCTTTTGGGGTAGTGCCTTATCCCAAATTGCTTGGGGTTCGGGGCGTGCAACTACTTGATTTCCGAAACGTTCAAGTTTTTCGAAATTACCAGAGTCAATTAATTCGTAATCGGGCCAATTGGGTTGTAACTGGAGCATATAAAATAAATTTTTGCAAAGGTAATGGTTTTATTTTATAGTCCATATTCTATTGTCCATAGTCCATCAACAAAGGCAAATCTTAATTATCTATGAGCCCCTGTTAATAGTAAGGATTAAGTGTCTGGGTTTAAATTGCAATTTGGTTTATTTGATTTACTATAGCCCCTATTTCTTTTTCGGGTTTTAAGCAGGAATTGCCATAACAGATTTGAATTTCCGATTTCTTTTCGTCATCAATATGTTTATAAATAACATAAGGATGAATTACCCCTTTTTGAATTTCAATTAAGTCACCCATGCTTTTACCAACTTTTCCAATATGAACAACCCCTAGCGATTGTGCCAGAAACAGTTCTGTCCAAGCATAAACAAATACTCCTCCGCTTTTTGTTATCTCCTCGATGTTAGCAAGCATTTGCAATGCCATCTTTTTGTAGGATTCGTTCGGAATAATTTCTGCCAAAAGAAATAGGTTAAAAGCCATTACTGCATTTGCCGAAGGCAAAACACCATCCATGAGTTCCATTTTACGGGCAATTAGCCTATTGCTAGTTGGGGTGTAGAAAAACATCCCTGAATTATCATCATAAAAATTGATAATTGTATTTTCTAGTAGTTGGTTTGCCTTATCAATCCAACTCTTATCAAAAGTAGCATTATAAAGCATTATTAGTGCTCGTATATAGTTGGCGTAATCGTCCAAAAGGGGTTCGGTATAAACCTTTCCTTTGCACGAAATTCTATTCAATTTTCCATTTACAAAATGGGTATCCTCAATATACCTGTTTGCCAGTAAGGCAAGGTCAAGGTAATTTCTATCTCCAAAACTAATATAGGCTTGAACCAAGGCGGAAATCATAAGCCCATTCCACGATGTTATAATTTTATCGTCAACAAGTGGTGGAACTCTATGATTTCTGATATTATAAAGTTTCTCTAAACTTCTATTTAACCTGTACTCAATTTCTTTAGCGGGAATATTGAAAATACTCTCAAGTTGTTCATTAGTAGTGCATCGTTTTAAAACATTTGTGTTTTCCCAATTACCAGCAGGTGTAATACCAAAAGCTGCACAGAGAATTTCCGAATCGTATCCCAACTCTTTTTCAACCTCGTCCTTTTTCCAGGTGTAGTATTCTCCTTCCTGCCCATTGCAATCAGCATCCAATGCGCTGTAGAATCCGCCCAATGGCGATTGAAGTTTTTTGGTTATAAACTTAATTGTTTCATCAACTACTTTCTTGTATAGTGGGTTTGGATTTACTCTATATGTCAACGAGTATAGTTCAATGAGTTGAGCGTTGTCGTAAAGCATTTTTTCGAAATGTGGCACATGCCATTTATCGTCCACAGAGTATCGGAAAAATCCTCCACCTACGTGGTCGTATATACCACCTTCGGCAGTTCGTTCAAGTGTTACTCTTACAAAATTGTTTATCTCGCTGCACTTAGAATGGTTGGAGTACTCTAGCATCAACTTCAGAAAACCTGGCATCGGAAATTTGGGTGCACCTTTTGTTCCTCCAAACTTATAGTCTAAGGTTCTTTTTATTACATCGATATTCTCCTTTAACGATTCATTAGGGCTTTTACTACCAATATCTGCCTTACTATAGACTATCTCAGAGTTTGCAATTCCCTGTTCAAGTTCCTCTGCAACCTCTATAACTCTTTGTGGGTCTCTTAACCAGGTTTCGTTTAAACTATCCAGAATGTTTTTCCATTGCTCTTTAGGAAAGTAAGTTCCTCCGTAAACAGGTTTACCATCGGGTAAAGCAAAACAGTTCAAGGGCCAACCGCCGCGCCGGGTAATTATTTGAACGGCATTCATGTAAATCTGGTCAATATCGGGACGTTCCTCGCGGTCAACTTTTATGCAAACGTACTTGCTGTTCATTATTTCGGCAACCTCGTGGTCAGTAAATGATTCGTTCTCCATTACGTGGCACCAATGGCAACTGCTGTAACCGATGCTTATAAGCAACAGTTTATTCTCTCGTTTAGCAATCTCAAAGGCTTCATCGCCCCATGGGTACCATTTAACTGGGTTGTAGGAATGTTGAAGTAAATATGGGCTTACCTCGTTAACTAGGCTGTTGGGTTCATTTAACATAAGAAATATGTTTTAGGCATATTGTTTGTTCTCTCTTTTAACAAGAAAAGTGTTGGATTGTTGAAGTTCTTATAACTTATCTTTTTATTTTTTGATGTTCAATGTTCTTTTTTAACTATTTTTGATGTGCTTAAAACCACTCAATACATTATAAATACTATTGATATGAGGAAATTAATTGCTTTTAGCGTACTAATAATCTTGATAAGTGTGGCTGTTTTTGCTCAAAAGCCTGCTTATAGAATTGAGGTGCAAATAGAGGGATTGAAGGATACATCGTTGTTGCTTGGATACCATTTTGGCGATAAAAAATTCCTTAGCGATACCGCTATGGTCGATTCTAAAGGGGTTGCGGTTTTTACTGGCGATTCATTGCTTAAAGGCGGTATTTACCTTGTTATAATGCCTGGTAAAACTTACTTTGAGATACTTGTTGGTGACAATCAGAATTTCAAGGTAAAAACAACAAAGGAGAATTTCTTTGATAACCTCAAGTTTTTTAATTCCGATGAAAATACAGCATTTCTTGACTATCAAAAGTTTATGGTTGAGATGCAGAAGAAGAACAAAGAACTATCCGACCAAATGAAGGAGGCCATTAAGGATACCGTTAAGGCTCATGAACTGAGAGGTAAGCTGAATGACCTTAATGTCGAGGTGGTTAAATACTGGGATAGTATTATTGATAAGTACAAAGGTCAACTCCTGTCCTCGTTAATTAAAGCTATGAAGAATGTTGATGTTCCTGAGTTCACTATTCCAAAGGAAACTCCAAAATATGATTCGTTGCAATGGGCTCACAGTTATCAGTTCAATAAGGTTCATTATTTTGATAATGTTGATTTTTCGGATAGCAGATTGTTACGTACCCCAATTATTGAGGGTAAAATTAATACCTATTTTGATAGAGTTTTAATTCCACACCCCGATAGTATTATTCCTCAAGCAATTGCGCTAGTGGAAAAATCGAAGACTAATAAGGAGGTTTATCAGTATGTGCTTTCGTTTTTGGTAAATAAATTCCAAACTTCGGAGCGGATGGGTATGGACGGTGTTTTTGTTGCTCTTTCAGAGAAGTATTACCTTACAGGTCAGGCTTGGTGGGCCGACCAAAAATTAGTTGATAAAATTGCTGAGCGAGTAAAGGCTTTAAAACCTAACCTAATTGGAAATTCGGCACCTGATTTATGGCTACCCAATCCTTATGGTAAGTACTTTAGGTTGAGTGAACTAAAATCAAAGATAACAGTGGTTTATTTTTGGGATCCAGAATGTTCCCACTGTAAAACCGTTACCCCAAACCTTAAGAAAACATACGATAAATTTAAATCCAAAGGATTAGAGGTTTATGGTGTTTATACTCAGGGCGACCAGCCAAAGTGGATGGATTACATTAGTAAGCATGATTTAAATTGGATTAATGTATGGGATCCCACATTCAGTTCAAACTTCCGCAACCTTTACGACATATACGCTACACCCGTAATATATGTGCTTGATGCTAACAAAAAAATAGTGATCAAAAGAGTTAGTGTTGAAACTTTGGAACAATACTTAGAGGCAGAGTTAAAGTAATATTTGCATTCATTGTAATATGAAGGGATACCGTTTGGTATCCCTTTTTTTAGGTGCATATTGGTTAAGGTATTGACATTGCGATTCTTCCGATGTAAATTTATAAATCACTAAAAATGAATTCGGATGGAAAATGCTACAAAGGCGAAGCCAGTAATAGGAATTCTTACGGGCGGAGGAGATGTTCCTGGACTGAATCCAGCAATAAGAGCAATTACAATTCGTGCACTGCGCGAAGGATTTGATGTTATAGGTCTTCGGCGGGGTTGGGCTGGTTTAATTGAAGTCATTCGCGATAAGGCGGCTGATAACAGCAACTGCTTTGAGGTGTTGACCGAAGAACGTGTTAATAAAGCCTTCAGAACAGGGGGGACTTTTCTGCATACATCCCGAACAAATCCTGCAAAAGTCGCGAAGGATAGTGTGCCAGAGCATCTGAAATCCAAATACAATAAAACTATAAACGATTTAACACCCGATGTTATTAAAAATCTTGCATTTCTTGGAATAGATTATCTTATTCCCATTGGTGGCGACGATACACTAAGTTATGGCGTTAGGCTTTACCAGGAAGGATTTAAAGTTATTGCCATACCTAAAACCATGGATAATGATGTTCCTGGAACCGATTACTGCATCGGGTTTAGTACATGTGTGACTCGTACAATAGCATTGACTGATATGCTCAGAACCTCGGCAGGTTCGCACGAGCGTATTCTGGTAATGGAGGTTTTTGGGCGTTATGCTGGTTTTACCGCTATGCTTCCAACTATGGCTGGTGTGGCAAATAGGTGTGTAATTCCCGAGTTTAAGTTTAGCTTAGAGCGATTAACTGAACTTTTAATCGACGATAGAAACCATAATCCTAGTAAGTATTCAACTGTTTTAGTTTCCGAGGGTGCAACTTTTGAGGGTATGGAACAAATGTCGGTGCAAGGAACTGAGCGCGATGCCTTTGGACATGCCAAACTAGGTGGAATTGGCGATATCGTTTCAAGGCAGGTAAAGGAATTCTCTGCAAAGTACAATAAGGGTAAAACTGTAAACATTATAAGCCAAAACTTAGGTTATTTAGTTAGGGGAGGAGAACCCGATGCAATTGATTCAATAGTGCCAATGGCTTTTGGGAATCTAGCCTTAGACTTAATTCTGAAGGGAATTCATGGCCGTTTAGTGGTGCTAAAAAATGGTCGTTACGACAATATGCCTATTGATGTGGTTGTGAGTCAGAAGAAAATTGTGAATGTTGCTCGATATTACAACACAGACCGATTGAGGCCTTTCTACAAGAGTTTCGAGATGCAACCTTTGTTTATTATGACCAGTGAGTAGTGTGTTTTATAGTGTAATACCAACTACAAAAAATACATCTTCCTTAGCAGGATTTACAACAAATGTTGCGCTTACTGGAAGTTTAAACTTATCGGAAAATTCAATCTCTTTGGTTGTTTTAAAACCTACGTTTATAATATTGGCTTCGTGATAGTAGAATCCTTCGTTTAATGCTCCTCCAACAAACAGGTCGAAATTGTAGTTTCCTATTTTTACTGGATAACCCAATTCTAGGTATGCTGAGTAATTTTGGTCACCTTTTTCATCGGTATCATATCCGTAAAAGAACGATGCAAGAGTAATGCTTAATGGGAAACTTTCTTTTCCAGCCCAATTAACTGAACCTTCAACCAGATGTCCTGTGGTTTTCTTGTCCCAGTTGAAGTAATCAACAGAGTCAAGTTTCCATTCGTACTCGTTATAGTAATCGTATAAAGTGAAAGATAAATTCCCAATAGTGTAGGTGGCAAATAAATCAATTTCCGAATACTCCTGCGATGTTCCAAACGATGCCCAACTACCAAGAGTAAGCCCTCCTGCTGTAAGAGAGATTGTAGGTTGAATGTTTGGATTTGAACCATAAAGCAAGCCCCTCCATACATACCTACTTACGAAATCGACACTATAGTCGACACTTACCTTACTGTTTTGATTTTCTTCCTGTGCTAAAGCAAGGTTAAAATTTAACAAGAGCAATATTATTCCGCTCAGTAGAGTTTTTTTCATCATAGTTGTACGGTTTTTAGGTTATGCCGTCAATTTATGGTAAAATTCAAAACAGTCGGCGTGACTATGATGTTTTTTTAGTGTTTATAACGATGATTTATATCATCTCAATTAGGCTTGATTTTTTCGGTTAAGGCGCTAGTTAAGGAATGGAGTAGTTTTATGTCCTCAGCATCTAATTCAGTTATTCTTTCAATTATTCGCCCATTAATTAGTTTATCTGGACCGAGTTCAATTTGGCTTAATACAGATTGAACCTTGGTAATTAATGCTTTAAGGCTATCAGGGTTTTGATTTTTTGTGAGTTTTTCTGGGCTTTCAATATTCAGGAATGAAAGTGTATAGGCATAAATCATTACAGATTGTGCTAAGTTTAGCGATGGGTATTGAGTTTTTAAAGGAATAGTAGATACTCTATGGCATAGGGCTATCTCCTCGTTGGTTAAGCCCGATTCCTCACGACCAAATACAATGGCTATGCTGTTTATTGTATCGCCTTTTTTCTCAATGAAATCGGTTAACTCGTTGCATGGAATAATATCGAGTTTAACCCAACGTTGCTTAGCCGATGTGGCAAAAACAAAATCAATATCTTTAATTGCCTCCTCAAAGGATTGATAAACCTTGGCATTCTCAAGAATATCGTTGGATGCGTGGGCAAGCATTCGGGCTTTCATATCCAAATGGTCGCAGGGGTTAACAAGGCGTAAGTCGTCAAAGCCCATTGTTTTTATTGCACGCGCAGCGGCTCCAACATTCTCGGGAACTGCAGGTTCAACCAGTATAAAGCTAACTTCCATCTATTGCGGTGGTGTTAAGAGAGTTTCGATATTTTCGTTTTGCAAAATTATCAATCCTAAGCGTTCGTTCGATTTTCCTTCACGAATTTTATAGCTAAATGCTGGTCTTCCGTTTTCAACCGAAGAATCGAAATACATAAAAAATACGTTGGGAGCTCCATCAATTTCTTTTGATATCTCTGTGATATGCGACGCAAGTATAAACATACTCGATTTCCATTGCAATAGTCTATTGATTACAAGCATTGAACCATCAAAAGCATCCTTTATATTGGTTCCTTTGAAAAGTTCATCAAAAATCATAAATACTTTTTTCTCCTTTTGAAGTGTTTCTGCCGCTTTCCGAACACGCATAACCTCGCTGTAGAAATAGCTGTATCCTATGCTAAGGTTATCGGTAGTATTTAGACTGCTGAATAGTGCATTGAATGGTGATATTTTCATTGATTTTGCAGGAACAGCCATTCCCAACTGTGCCATATAAATAGCAATTCCACACGATTTTAGGAATGTTGTTTTTCCTGCCATATTTGGCCCAGTGAGGAATAGGAATTGCTTCCCTGCATCGTACTTAATGCTATTGGCAATAGGATTTTTAATGAATAGGTGGAATAAATCATCAATTTCCGGAAATTGATGATTTATTCCACCTATT
>CAZTVY010000130.1:0-7634 GCA_964617235.1 uncultured Rikenellaceae bacterium
GTTGGTGTTCTTGATTCGGTACACAAAATTTGAACGACCCTGAATCATTCCTTGGTTTATCAATTTTTTGAATGGCTCGTTCTTACAAACATAGCCAAGGTCGAAAAGGAATTTATTCCAGAAGCGTGAATATATAAGGTGTCCAACAGCGTGCTCAGTTCCACCAATGTATAAATCCACATTCTCCCAGTAATTATTCGCCTCCTTGGAAACCAAGCCGTTGTTATTGTGAGGATCCATATAGCGCAAGTAGTATGCCGATGAACCTGCAAAGCCAGGCATTGTGCTTAACTCGTAGCCATAACCATCGACATTTTTCCAGTTTTTAGCACGACCAAGAGGTGGTTCTCCCTTTTCTGTTGGCAAGAACGCATCAACCTCGGGCAACTCCAACGGAAGTTTGCGCTCATCAATTGCGTATGGCATTCCATCCTTATAGTAAACAGGGAATGGCTCGCCCCAGTAACGTTGACGGCTGAAAATAGCATCGCGTAAGCGATAGTTTATTTTGCGTTTACCCAATCCACGCGACTCTATAACCTCGTTTATTTTGCTGATGGCCTGTTTTACATCCAAGCCATTAATCAAAGTGCTATTGATAACCACACCCTCTTTCGAATCGTAAGATTCACTCCAACTATTTGGGTCTGTAGCCTGCTCGCCTGGGCGAATTACCGTTTGAATAATTGGCAAATTGAATGTGCGTGCAAAAACAAAGTCGCGACTATCGTGTGCAGGAACAGCCATAATAGCGCCTGTACCGTAACCCGCCAATACATACTCACTAATCCAAATAGGAATACGCTCGTTGGTGAAAGGATTTATGGCGTAACTACCGGTGAACTGACCTGTAACCTTTTTGGCCTCTGCCATACGTTCACGCTCGGTTTTACGTTTAACCTCATCGCGATAAGCACTTACCTTCTCGGCATACTCAGGAGTGGTCAGTTCATCAACCAACTCACTTTCTGGAGCAAGAACCATAAAGGTTGCTCCATAAATAGTATCGGGGCGGGTTGTGAAAACAAGAATTTTCATATCCGAGCCGTCAACCTTGAAGTATACCTCAGCACCCTCGGAACGGCCAATCCAGTTGCGCTGTATCTCTTTTAAAGAGTCAGTCCACTCTAGGGTCTCCATATCGTTAAGCAAGCGCTCTGCATACGCAGAAATACGCAAGCACCACTGACGCATCTTGCGTTGCTCCACAGGATGGCCACCACGTACTGAAAAACCCTCCTTAACCTCATCGTTCGCAAGTACAGTTCCTAATGCAGGACACCAGTTTACCATTACATCGGCAAGGTAAGCCAAGCGATATGCGAGGAGAACCTCTTGCTGTTCAACCTCAGTCATAGATTTCCAATCTTCGGCAGTAAATGCTTTTACTTCGCTACAAACTGCATCAACCTTAGAATTACCGTGCTTCTCAAACTCGGCAATCAACTTCTCAATAGGCTCAGCCTTCTGGGCTTGATTATTGTACCAATGCTTGAACATTTGGATAAATGCCCACTGTGTCCACTTGTAGTACGATGGGTCGCAGGTGCGGAACTCACGGTCCCAATCGTAGCTGAATCCAATTTTATCGAGCTGTTCGCGGTAACGCTTAATATTGTTATCGGTAGTGATGGCTGGATGCTGGCCAGTTTGAATTGCATACTGCTCTGCAGGCAAACCAAAAGCATCGTAACCCATTGGGTGTAAAACGTTAAAGCCCTGCAAACGCTTAAAGCGTGAATATATATCGGATGCAATATAACCAAGTGGATGTCCAACGTGCAACCCTGCCCCTGAAGGATAAGGGAACATATCGAGCACATAGAATTTTGGGCGCGAAAGGTCTATATCTACTTTGTAAGTTTTGTTATTCTTCCAGTATTCCTGCCACTTACTCTCAATCTCTTTAAAATTGTAATCCATAGTGTTTATATTAAATGCTAGTTATCAGATTAAAAAAATCAAACCAAAATAAGTTGCAAAGATAATCATCAATGAAAAAGTATAATACAATCGCAAATAAATAGTTTTTAGCATTTTCTGTAATCATAAAAAATAAATAGTTTGACTTAAAAAATAATTTCCGAACTTTAAATCACATAAAAATATTATTGAGATGAACCTTAAGTTGATATTTGCACTAATGGTTGTGGCTACGGGATTATCAACCAAAGCACAAACCGTATACCTCTCCGACCACGAAGGACATACAGTATATGAGTACAATGAAGAAAGGTCCAAATCGGACTATGCTCTAAAAGTCACAGCACAGGAAGAGGCCACCATAAAAAAGAAACTGGAAAACTTTGCCAAATATCTTAAATCGTATAGTTCGTCAAATAACCCGAAAGGATTTGAGGTAATTCATCGGGGAGAAATTGGTCAAACACAAGAATTCTTGCATTGGAGCAAAAACATACACTTCGAACTCTCCGTAATTATTTTCCCTTGGGCTAATTATGATGGTAAAATAATGTGGCATTGCGCTGAGTGTAGCGCATACTTTAGCATACTATTCAACAGACCCGATAGAGCCCTAATGGGATATACTATAGGCGATATGTTCGACAAGGATGGTATGCTAATCAACACCGAACCTATTGAAGTGGGGGAGCAAAATGGATGTAAACTATACAGCAATGGGATAGCGGTAATATCAAACGGAAATCCACTATGGGTTCCAATAACAGTAAAGGAATACATAGAAGCACTTTTGCGCAGAAGTAAAAAACAACTAGAAAACGGTGAGCTGGACCAAACACTCTATAAAATGTTCGTAGATAAAATTAACGAGGAAAAGTCCACTTACACCGAAGATGAACTTAATAGTCCAGCATATGAGGGCGACAAAATGTGTGGCTGTCCCTATAGGCTTGAAGGGGCAAGAGCCTTTGTTAAAATGAACAAGGACTATTTCGATAAAACCAAACCAAACACTGCAATTCAACTAATTATAGTTGACGCGGATTGCATTCAGCAAATGGATGATGGAGAGTTATACTTCAAAAACGAATACTCATCACCAGAGGATATTAAAATGGTTGAAATGCTTAAGGAGTTCAACTATGCTGATTTTAAGAGGTTTCTGGAATAGATTTCTACTCCATAAACCTCTTATCCAAGAAACCTTGAAATTTCTCCTTATATCCATCGGCAATAGGAATATAGGTCGACCCAAACACAATCCTGTTACGCTCAATAATGCTTATTTTATTCAAGTTTACGATGTATGAACGATGAACCCGCATAAAATTATGTGGTGTTAACTTTTCCTCCAACGATTTAAGTGTCATCAGGGTTAAAACGGGCCGCGGTTGGTCCGTTAAATATATTTTCACATAGTCCTTTAGCCCTTCGATATAGATTATTTTTTCGTACTCAATCTTAAGCAATTTGTATTCCGATTTAACAAAAATGGCATTATCGTCAGAGTCCACCTTTTTCTCTTCGGGCTGCTTGTTCAACATCCCAAACCAAGTCAGGGCTTTGTTTGCCGCCTTTAGAAACTCCTGATAGTTGAATGGTTTTACCAAATAATCGAGCGCATCAACCTTAAAACCTTCCAGTGCATACTGGCTATAAGCGGTTGTGAAAATCACCTTTGAGCCATTCTGTAATATTCGGGAGAATTCAATTCCAGTAATCCCTGGCATCTGAATATCGAGGAATATTAAGTCAACCTTGTTTGCAGTTACATACTGCATTGCCTCAAAAGGCGAGGTGAATTTGCTCATCAACTCCATAAAAGGAGTTTTTAGAACATAACTCTCCAGCAAATCGAGTGCAAGAGGCTCGTCATCAACAATTATACATTTTATGCTTATCATAGCTGTATTACAACTTTAATGTGAAAAAGACCATCAACAACATCTTTTACCAAGATATACCGTCCAGGATATATCAGGGAAAGGCGCTTTTGAATATTATCGAGACCTATTCCATTGGCATCACCACCCTTGTCGGTCTCATATTTCTGTGGAAAATTCGAATTAAACGACTCGAACGATAGAATGTGATTTTTTTCTTCGAGTGTTATTTTGATAATTGATTTTTCGTTAGGGCTAATTCCGTGCTTAAAGGCATTCTCAATTATTGGAATAAATAATAGCGGAGCAACTGAAACCTCAAGGTCCTGAACACTGAAACTAGAATAAACCTCAGTATTTGCTGATAACCGCAATTTCATCAGAGCAATGTAACTCTTCATAAACTCAACTTCACCATTGAGCAAAACCTTATCTTCATTTGTTTCATAAAGATGATAACGCATCAGTTTGGCTAAACCATGAACCGACTCCTGAGCTTTATCTGGCGAAGTTTGAATTAGCGAGTAAATATTATTCAACGTATTAAAGAAGAAATGAGGGTTCAACTGCATTTTAAGGTTATTGAGTTCCGATTTTAGATTTTCGTTCTCCAAATTCTTTCGCTGATTCTCAGTTACAAACCACCGACTTGTAGTTCGAATGGCAACGCTTATGCTAACAACAAAAAAGAAAGTAAGGCTATGAACTCCGAACAAAAAATTCTTGGGAGGTTTTGGCTTAAATGCCTCGTTAAATCCATCGGGTCGAGGCTCTCTCATATCAGGCATATCAGGCTTAAATAAGCCAAACAACTCCCTTACATAATCTGTAAAAACTGAAAAACCAATAATTAAAACAAGGTTGATGAGTATAAACCATAACACTTTTTTTTGGAACAAATACCTCTCTATCAACCAAAAATAGTTGGTATAGAACAACATCAACGATAACGACATTGGAATCCAAATAAAAAAGTAGAAGTTGGGGTTGCGAGGAGGTTCATTGCCCTGAGGATTGCTCAGAGAAAAGAGAAAAGGTATAGCAAACCAAAACATCCAAACAAGTATGTGAAGCACTATACTTGCTACTTTCTTCGATTTGGAATTTAGTGTTATCATCGCCATTAATTTTATCGAAACTGCATTATTTAAAATCGCCTAGGTGAACGTTCATTCATATTTTCTTTACCAGGACCTTCGCCCTTAGGTTTTCTTTCCTCCATAAATTTAGAATAAATTTTGTACTGTTCGTCAGTAAGAAACGTTTTAACCTTTAAGTCGCGTTCCTTTTCGTAGTTCTCAACATTTGGTCTACCGCCCGATTGCCTATCGCTATCCATTTTATTGAAGAATGCAATGAGCGCAAGTTTTACCGAGTCCTGAACCGAGGTTGACATCTCAATCTTCTTGCTCAACTCGCTTACCGTTTTTGAGGCCATTTCGTTGGCATCAAACCTTGGTCGTTCAGGGCGTTGTGCACTTAAAATCAATGAACTAGCCAACGCAATGATAGTTAAAATTATTACCCTCTTCATATTTTATGATTTAATAATTTGATTATTCATAACGTAACGCTTCAATTGGGTCGAGATAGGATGCTTTTCGAGCAGGATACCATCCAAAAAACACACCTGTGGCCAAACATACAATAAACGATAAGATTACGGAGAATGAAGTTATTGCGATGGGCCAGCCAAAAATCGTAGACACACCATAGGCAAAAATAAATCCAAACATCACCCCAATTAGTCCGCCAGCAAAACTTATCATAACTGATTCTATTAGGAACTGAAGCATTATATCAACCTCTCGTCCACCAATCGCCATACGTAATCCAATTTCGCGAGTACGCTCGGTTACCGAAACAAACATAATGTTCATAATACCAATCCCACCCACAAACAACGATATACTTGCTATTGCTGCAAGGAGTATTGTTAGCATATTGGTAATGGAACTGAATGTGTTTATTAGTTCGGCTTGAGAACGAACCTCAAAATCATCATTCTCTGTGCTTTTCAACTTATGACTTTTCCTTAACGCTTTCGAAATCTCGTCGACTGCCTTTGATGAGGCTTCTTCGCTCACGGCTGAGGCAAAAATGCTTTGAACCCAAGTAATAGCCATTATTCGTTTCTGAACGGTTGTATAAGGCGCAATAATTATATCGTCCTGGTCCTGTCCAAATGTATTCTCGCCTTTCTCTGCAAGCACGCCAATAACCTTAAAAGGAATTTTGTTGAAACGGATTGTTTTTCCAATGGGCGATTCTCCATTGGTGAATAAGTTTTCCACAACAGTTTGACCTAAAACACAAACCTTGCTGGAGCTATTCAGTTCTTGCTCGTTAAAAATCCGTCCATCCTTCAACGATAGTTTGCGGATGCTCAAATAGTCGGCGTTAACTCCTTGCATTGATGTAGGCCAGTTATTTGAACTATAAATTACCTGTCCGCCAGAACTAACCTGTGGCGAAACTGCGAAAACACTTGGACAACTCTTTTTGATTGCCTCAACATCGGCAATTTCTAGAGTTTGCATACTGCTAGCATCCATTCTTACACCTTCGCGCATATCGCTGTTTGGGCGTACAAATATCATATTGGAGCCCATGTTGGATATCTGGTTTTGGATGCTTTTCTTGGAGCCCTGACCAATTGCTAACATCACAATAACCGAAGCAACTCCAATTATAATACCCAGCATTGTGAGGAACGTTCTCATTTTGTTCCTTACCATCGCCTTAAGGGCTATTTTTGCCAAATTGCTAGTGTTCATCTTAAATGTTGTTACTTGTTGGAATACTTAAACTCTCCAATAGTTTTGCCTTTTTATTCTCGGCCAGAGTATCGCTAATAACTAAACCATCCCTCAATGTTACGGTTCGTTTACTCATCGATGCTATTTCCGGTTCGTGTGTTACAAATACAATAGTTTTTCCTTGCTGATTTAGTTCCTGAAATAGATGCATAATCTCGTAGCTGGTTTTTGTATCGAGATTTCCTGTGGCCTCGTCGGCAAGTATCATTACAGGGTCGTTAACCAGCGCCCTAGCAATGGCAACTCGCTGCTGCTGTCCTCCGGAAAGTTGATTGGGTTTATGGTCCATTCTATTTTCTAGACCAACAGCCTTTAGTGCTCTTTTTGCCCTTTCGCGCCTGTCCCTCGATGAAACATTTGAATTGTACAGCAAGGGTAACTCTACATTCTCCAATGCTGATGTGCGTGATAAAAGGTTGAATGATTGAAAAACAAAACCAATCTTCTCGTTCCTAATTCTGGCTAGTTCGTTCTTGTTTAATGTTGAAATAGATGTACTATCAATAAAATATTTACCATCGGTTGGTTTATCCAAACATCCAAGAATATTTAGCAGGGTTGTTTTCCCCGAACCGCTTGCTCCCATGATAGTTAAGAACTCGCCCTTGTCAACATCAAACGAAACACCTCGCAAAGCATGAACAACCTCACTTCCAACCAAAAAGTTTCGCTTTAAATCTTCAATATGAATTATTGATTGGCTCATAATCTTATTGTTTTGCATTACCTGGTTTTGGTGGTGTTGGAAGGAAAGGACTTTTACTTTCTTTAGATGTAGATTTGGCTACAACTTTAACTGCGGATGTAACCACGGAATCTCCATCGTTCAACCCTTCCATAATCTCAGTATAAGCACCATCGTCCATTCCTACTTTAACCCTTTGGGGTTTAATAATTTCTCCATTCTTTAGCCAAACTGTGCCAAAACCACTGTCAGCTTGAACTTCATCCATTGGCATTGCTTCTGGGGTTCCATTGGGCATTCCGTCAAGGTTGCCTTTTGGTTTTG
>CAZTVY010000131.1:0-7560 GCA_964617235.1 uncultured Rikenellaceae bacterium
CTTTACAGCCTGAACAGAGGTGTTTATAGTGCGCCTCATTGGAAGCGTGGCCGAGTGGTCGAAGGCGCACGCCTGGAAAGTGTGTAGGCTCCAAAAGGGCCTCATGGGTTCGAATCCCATTCTCTCCGCAGAATTTTAACAAACAAGTGATAATTAATTTTAAAACAAAACCCTTAGTAATAATTTAACGACAAACAAACCATGAAAAAGCTATTTGCATTAGTTGCAATTTTAGGAGTGCTCGGTATGGGAGCAACCTATGTATCAGCTCAGAATGAGACTGCCGCAAAAGCCGACACTGCTGCCGTTGCTCAGGCAACTACAGATCAGGCTGCTGCCACAACAGCTCCTGCTGAAGAACAATCTTTACACAAACAAATTAAAACCAAGTTCATCGAAGGTGGTCCTGGTTTTATGGCATCAATTCTTTTGACTTTAATTTTTGGTTTAGCTATTGTAATTGAGCGTATCATTTACTTAAACTTAGCAACAACCAATACTGACAAGTTATTAAAGAAGATTGAAGAAGCAATTAACACTGGAGGTATTGACGCTGCTAAAGAAGTTTGCCGAAACACTCGTGGTCCTGTTGCAAGTATTTTCTACCAAGGTCTAGATCGTTCACACGAAGGTATTGATGTAGTTGAGAAATCTATTGTTGCTTACGGATCTGTTCAAATGGGTCAATTAGAAAGCGGACTTACTTGGATTGCCCTATTCATCGCTCTTGCTCCAATGCTTGGGTTCATGGGTACTGTAATTGGTATGATTGGTGCTTTTGACGCTATTCAAGCCGCTGGTGATATCTCTCCCTCCCTTGTAGCTGGTGGTATTAAAGTTGCGCTTATTACAACCGTATTCGGTCTTATCGTAGCGATTATTCTTCAGATTTTCTACAACTATCTTCTTTCTAAGATTGACAAGATTACCAATGGTATGGAAGATGCCTCTATTAGTCTTCTTGACATCCTAGTTAAGTATAACCTTAAAAAGTAATTACAATGCAAAATAGCTCAATGTCGAAAATACTTAAGGTATTATCGTGGCTATTGATGGGTGTTTCTGTTATAATGACAGCCTTGTTCTACACAGGCAATATGTCAGAGGAGCCATTTATTATGTGGGCTTACTTACTATTTGCTGTGGCAGGATTATTGGCTCTAGTTTTTCCGGTATATTTCTTTATCAGAAACCCCAAAAATGCCGTTAAGACCTTAGCAGGATTAGCAGTTATGGGCTTGGTGTTTGTAATTGGTTATATACTTGCCGATTCAACTCCAATTTTTTCACCCACTCAGAATCCAGATTTATCAAATACTTCTGTTCTAATCCTCACAGATACAGGACTTATTGCTACTTACGTTATGTTTGGTGTGGCAATGGTTTTACTACTCTATACTGGAGTAAGAAGTGTTATTAACAAGTAGTTGAATATTCGGTTAGCCCAATTTTATGGGCTAACCCAAATAATACAATACTGAAATGGCAAGAAAAGTACCAGAAATCAATGCTAGTTCGATGGCCGACATCGCGTTCTTGCTTTTGATTTTCTTCCTGATGACCACAACTATGAATGTGGACACAGGCTTACCACGTATGCTTCCGCCTATGCCCGATCCTAGTGTTAAGCAGGACGATGTTGAGGTTAAGCAGAGAAACGTTTTTACTGTATTAATCAACAAGAGCGATAGACTACTTGTTCGTGGCGAGCCCATGGATGTTTCCTTGCTCAAGGAGAAGACAAAGGAATTTGTTATGAATCCCAATAACGATGCCAATATGTCTGAGCAAGAAGAAAAGGATGTGCCGATGATTGGAAAATTCAATGTATCTAAGGGTGTAGTTTCTCTTCAGAACGATAGAGGAACATCATATACCATGTACATGAAGGTTCAGAACGAGTTGGTTGCTGCTTACAATGAACTTCGAGAGGATTTGTCGCGAAGTAACTTTGGTAAACCTTACGATAAACTCTCAGAAGATGAGAAAGAGGCGATAGGCAAAGCAATACCTTCTCGTATATCAGAGGCTGAACCTAAAAATATTGGAGGGAAAAAGTAATGGCAAAATTTGGACGTAAAGGAAAAGATGATATGCCTGCCATATCAACTGCTTCATTGCCCGATATCGTGTTTATGCTGTTGTTCTTTTTTATGGTTAGTACAACAATGCGTGAAACCAGCCTTATGGTCTCTTCAAGGCTACCATCCGCAACTGAGGTTGCTAAACTTGAGAAGAAATCGTTAGTATCTTACATTTATGTTGGGCCCCCCATTAAAAGTTTTCAGGGTTTATATGGAACAGAGCCTCGCATTCAGCTTAATGATAGTTTTAAGAGCTTGGATGATATCCGTGACTTTATTTCATCTGAGCGCGATGCTATGAGCGAATCCGATAGACCTTTGCTTACAACATCGTTAAAAGTTGATGAGGATACTCGTATGGGTGTTGTAACTGATATTAAACAGGAACTTCGTAAGGCTAGCGCACTTAAGATTAACTATGCTGCTAAGAAAGTTGAGAAAAAGTAATTTTTCCACTTAATAAGAATAAAAAGGAGGATTTTTCCTCCTTTTTTTATTTGACTCAATTAACATTTCCTTTGGTATGGTTGTTTTATATATTATCAATCCAAACTATATTTGCATTAAACTAATTATAATGAGAATAAAACTTTTATTATCCTTCCTTGTTATCTCTGTTGTGCTGAACAGTTGTAATATTTCACAAAAGAACTATAAGGCCAAGTATGTGTTTCTATTTATAGGCGATGGAATGGGAATACAGCAAGTGAATATGGCACAGTTATATGCCGATAGTGTTCTTCGCGATCCTTTAGGTGTTGTTTTCACAAAGTTCCCCGTCACAGGTATTTCTACTACTCATGCTGCAACTCGTTATATAACCTGCTCCGCAGCAGCAGGAACAGCCCTCTCAACAGGAACTAAAACATCTATTGGGACAATTGGATTGAATGCAGATCATACCGATACCCTTTTTAGTATTGCAAAACAATTTAAGGAAGCTGGGCGGAAAGTAGCTATTCTAACCAGTGTCAGCATTGACCATGCTACACCTGCTGCTTTTTATGCACACAAGGGCTCAAGGAGCAGTTATTACGAAATAGCAAAAGATTTATTGGTTAGCAATTACGATTTTTTTGCCTCAGGCGGATTTGTAGAACCTTACGGCTCCAAGAAAGATTCTGGATCAGTCCCAATATATCAACTTGGGGCTGAAAGGGGAATTAACTTTACTCAAACATTCTCGGGCGTTGATTCGTTGTTGAATGTTAAAACAAATTCCATTGTTTACTCTGTTCCAAATCCAGCACCTAGCAGTACTTTGCTGTATGAGATTGATAGGGCAGATAGTGATATAACCCTTGAGGATATTACCAGAAAGGCTATAGAAGTAGTTGATAATCCTAATGGATTTTTCATGATGGTCGAAGGGGGAAAGATAGATTGGGCTTGCCACGATAACGATGCAGCAACGGTGATTAACGAAGTGCTTGCATTTTCTCGCTCTGTTAATGCTGCTTTCGAATTTTACAAAAAGCACCCTAATGAAACTTTAATAATTGTGACGGCTGACCATGAAACAGGCGGAATGTCCCTTGGAAACGAGGCTAATGGGTACAAGAATTTTTTAAGTATTTTGCGCAACCAAAAGATGTCGCAGGAGAAACTTCACCAAACCATTGAAAATTACCATAACGGTAACCCTAATGCAAGTTTCAATCAGGTTATGGACATAATCCAACAAAATACCGGATTATCTTTAACCGGAGGTTATGCTTTAAGCCCAGAAGAACTAGAACAGTTAAGGCAGGCTTACAACCTTTACTTTGGTGTTAAGCAAACGAATAACAGCAAAAACGAGTATAGCAAAACCGATTTATTAGTAAGAACGGCACTCTCAATTTTAAACAAAAAAGCAGGGATTGGATGGACTAGTGGAACTCATACAGGATCGCCTGTCCCAATATTTGTCATAGGGGAGGGGCAGGCGCTTTTCAATCACTTTATGGACAACACCGATATACCCAAGAATATTCTCAAATCAACAGGAATTAAAAAATAATTAGAGGGCTCAGCCCTCTTTTTTTTCGCCTAATAAGAATGTAATAAAATTTACATTTTTTTTAAATTTGACTAATGCTATTAATCAATAGGTTATTAGATGTATTTGTGACTCAAAAAAACTTTCACATTAAAAAAAAAGTAATAAATTTACTAATCCATAAACTTTTAATATTTACATTTTATATGAGAACACGAATTTGTTTTATAGTTATTTCTGCTTTATTTTTTTCTAACATGCTATTTTCTCAAACTAATTATGGCATAAAAAAAATTTCTTCGACTTACGATAGGAGCTCAATTACCATACTATACATGCAGTTTCAGGACGAGAATCATTCTCAGGAGGTAAAAGGGAAAGTAGAGAGCTTATTTATATCAGATAAGTACTACAATAACAATCTTGGTCAAGTATTCTTTTCTGCACCATTCTCAAGAAATACTTCAGCCATTTCTGATGAGATTAAAAACTACTTAAATGAACAAACGGTTGGACGTCAGGTTATATCTAGATGGTATGCAAGGCAGAGCGATGGTGCCATGAGCATGGATTTAATTTTTGATAGGGGAATGTTTAACGCTACAGATGCAGCATTCATTAAGGCGCAATCAACAAAATTGGGCAATGCTGTTCTGCAGGATTATGGAAACAGATTAATAGAGCGAAGTTATATTTTGGTGCTCGATTACGAGAGTGTCAAAACAATGAATGAGTTGAAAATGCCTAAGATGAAAGGATGGAAGTCTACTGTAACGGGTTATCTTTTTAAAATAAACTACAATGAAGAAACCCAGAATGCTTTGTACGATAGTTGGATTTACCCCGAGGATTCTCAGAGTGTTAAGGATGAGAAAAATAAGAAGTTTGAACAAATAAACTTTTCTCTCGATTATGTTACAAAAACAACCGTTTATGCTACTGCTTCTCAAGCAGAGGGTACTAGTCAATTAGGAAGACTTCTTAAAGAGAAAAGTGAAGATGAACTTTTAACAGAGATGGTTCAAAAAGGTTACGATGAAACCTTGTACTACCTAGAAAAGAATCATGAAGATTTTATGGTAAAAACTACCATATATCAAGTAGGCCCAATTCGTGCTAAAATTGGGAAGAAAGAGGGACTTAAGTGCGATAATCGGTATTTTGCCTATGAGTATGTTTATGACGAAAAAACAAACTCGTCAAAACCCAAGATGCGCGGAGTTATTCGCGCAACATCCAAAATTGTTGACAATAGACAAGTTGCAAAAGGTGACATGCCTACTTCTAAATTTTACCAAACGGCTGGCCGTAAGCTGAAAACAGGTTACCTGTTGCGTCAACAAAACGATTATGGTGTTGAGATTACAGCCGGGTATGAGTTTGGCGAAGTTGGAGGCGCTTATGCTCGCTTGGATGCTCGACTAGGAAGGTACATTGGAATTAAGTCTTTATTTTTATACATTGATGGTGGTGCTGAGGTTAAAAAATACTTTGACCCTTATGTCGTTGGACAAGAAAATGATATAATGTTTTATAGGTACAGCGCTGGGGTTGCAAAAGGTTTTATGCTAACAAGAAATGTTGAGTTTCGTCCATATGTGGGATTTGGTCAGGAAGTGGCTACATATAAGGATTGGGATGACGTTGGTGGCGACTTAAAGGTTCTTTATTTAAAGGGTGGTGCAAATTTGGCACTAAATTTGAAACACAACATCCAAGTTGTTGGAGGCGTTGGGTATTTTTCTTTTGTTAGTAATGCCGAAAACGATAATGGTGATACAGAGTTAGGATGGGGTGATATTTTTAAGGATCGTGAAGGTGTTACCGCAATGGCTGGTTTGAAAATTATGTTCTAACTTAAATACTCTACTAAAATGAAAAAAAGTGTTTATAAACTATTTCTTTTTGCGATAATCTGTGCTGTTGCATTGCCTCTGGGTGCGCAGACTCGGAAAGAACGCAAAATTTTATACAATAGCCAGTACAACTACGAGATTGAACCCGTAGGCGTTGGCCAGGATGGAACAAAAGTGTTTAAGGTTTGGGGGTACGGAAAGGATGTTCCTGCTGCAGTTATGAATGCTAAGGAAGCTGCCGTTGCCGCTTGTATATTTAAAGGTTTACCTGGTGGTCAAGGTTCTGCACCAACTCCTCCAATTTGCTCTGAACCTAATGCAGAGGTGAAACACGAACAGTATTTCGACAATTTTTTTACCGTTGGTGGAAAGTACCTTCAATTTATTGCACTAACCAATGATGGAGATCCTGCCGGTGAAGATCGCCTTAAAATTAAGAAAGGTTATAAGGTTGCTATTTATGTTCAGGTGATGTACGATGCGCTTCGTAAACAACTTGAGGCCGATGGAATTGCTCGTAGGTTAGATTCTGGTTTCTAAACAAATTAAAACATTTACTATGAAAAAGATATTTTCATCTATTATTTTATCCTTAGCTGTATTATCGGCAATGGGACAAGCAAAAAAACCAACCATTATGGTTGTTCCTAGCGATCGTTATTGCATTAGCAAAGAGTTTAAGTCCACATTCGAGAATCAGGGTCAAAAGCAAACACTTCCTGATTATAAGGCTGCTTTACAGAACGATCCAGATTTACGAATGGTTATTACTAAAATGGCTCAGATTATGGCCGATAGAGGATTTCCTTTAAAGGACTTAGAGCAAGAACTTAAAAACCTAGAGCAAGAGAGAGCCGAGTCATCAATGCTTACAAGCTCTTCATCTGGCTCTGAAATGGCCGAGAGTCCTATTGATGCATTAAAGCGTGTAGCTAAGGCCGACATTATTATGGATTTGGATTTTGAGATTAAGCGTCAAGGCCCTCAAAAATATATCACTTTTAACCTTAAAGGTTTAGATGCCTACACTGCAAAGCAAGTTTCAGGTGCCGCGGGTGCCGGAAAACCTTCCACAGCCGCAGCCCCAGAACTATTGTTGGAAGAAGCAGTGTTAAGCTATATGGATGGATTCAACGCAGGCCTTCAACGTCATTTCGATGATATGTTTGCAAAGGGACGCGAGGTTAAAGTTCAGATTAAAGTATGGAGTAACTGGGGGCAGAACCTAGAATCAGAATTTGGCGATGAGTCAAAGGAGTTAACTACAATTGTTGAGGACTGGTTTGCCGATAATTGCGTTGAAGGTCGTTATAATTTGGCCGATGCAACTGAGAACTTCATGAAGCTTGATCAGGTTCGTATACCTATGATGAAAACAGATGCAAAAGGTCGTCAGCGTGCAGTTGACACACGTGCTTTTGTTGGTGATTTACGCAAGTATTTGAACGATATGGGCGTACCATCAAAACTTTACCTACGCGGCTTAGGCGAAGCTTGGTTGATTTTGGGAGAGAAGTAATTTAATAAAAGAAGTATATGAAAAAGATTTTATTGATTCTGGTTGCCTTTGTGTTTGGGATAAACTTAAATGCCCAGAATAGCCAAGGTAAAACCGATGACCTAGGTAGGATAGCATTGG
>CAZTVY010000132.1:0-7560 GCA_964617235.1 uncultured Rikenellaceae bacterium
CCTTTAAGCACATCGAACTCACCACCTTCAACATCAATCTTAATTAGGTCGATTTTTAAATCGCTTGGAATAATTTCGTCGAGAGTTCTGAGTTCAACCCTTATTTCTTCAATATCCGGACTTTTTACATTGTACTCCCTGAGGTTTAGTCCGCTATATGCAGGGGCGTTTTTTACAAATTTGAAGCTTGACTCCCCCGCTTTGCTTGAGATTGCGTACGGCAGTATGTTTGCTTTTCCAGTATATTTTTCCCTTAGCGATTTGTACAAATCTGGAATTGGCTCAAATCCATAATGCTGTCCATTTGGAGCGTATTTAATGAAATAATCGAGTATTTCGCCCTTATGGCACCCTACATCAATGCAATTTGAACTGGACTTAAGGACCTGTTTAATAATTGCCTTTGTAAGTCTGTCGTACTCAATATTCTTGGTAATATCCAGATGCATTACATTAAGGGAACTCCTTATATATCTCTTTAAATCCATAAAAAACAATGCTAATAAGTGTCTTCAGTCTGAAATCTAACGTCTTGCATCTGAACTCTGTTCTACAAGAAATTATAATGCTTGCGGATTGGCTTTTTCACTTTCCAAACGCACTTTAAGCCCTGCTTAAAGGTTACAAAATCGCCAGCCTTAACCGTATAAACGCCTTCGGGAGTAGTAACATCAAATTCACCCTCAAGTATAAGGCACTCCTCGTCGGAATCGTAGTACCAGTCGAATTCTGAAATCTCCTTGGTCCAAATTGGCCAACTCTTAATACCACGCTTGGTAATCTCGTCGTTGCTGAGTTTTTCTATTATTACGCTTTTCATAGTTTTAGGATTATTAAATGCAAATCTAGGATTTTTAGGTTAATGTAGAATGAATAATTGATAATGAATAATCTAAAATAATAATTCTATTGCCCTGAAAGGGCAATAGCACTAGCCCCGAGTTTCAACTCGGGGATTAAGAATAAAACGTATAATATGCGATGCACGGAAATGCGTTAATTTGAAAGGTTGTCGAATATTTGCATCGCCACAAAACAATAATCGTATAAAACACCACCATCTTTCTACTATCGACTATTGACCATGGTCTATTCACAATAAAATAAACCAAAAACAATTACCTTTGTCTATCTATTACCACTAAATCATAAGACAATGGAATTCAACATAGCAAAAGGACTTGAGTACACTGCCACAGAGGTGGTTACCAAGGAAAATACTGCATCGAAATACGGCTCGGGGTTGGTGGATGTTTTTGCAACTCCCGCAATGGTTGGACTTATGGAGAATGCCTGTATGAACGCAGTTCTTCCAAGTCTGCCCGAGGGCTTTAATACCGTAGGTATCGAAATTTGTGTAAAGCACACCAAGGCAACCCCAATGGGAATGAAGGTTTTCAGTAAGGCAACCTTAATTGAGGTGGATGGTAAACGGTTGGTTTTTGAGGTTGTTGCTTGGGACGACGAGGCCGAGATTGGTCGTGGTACGCACACCCGCTTTATTATCGATACCAAAAAGTTTATGGAGAAACTTGCTAAGAAATAGTAGAATTATGAACAAGGAATGATGATTTTTGATTTTAGAAGTATTAACACTTCATCATTCAGTATTCATCATTCCTTGTTCGATATTAAAAAAAACATAAAATGGACTTTCCCTTTCCCCAGTACTACAAGCATCACCTAAAAGTACACTCGTACGAAGTTGACCTAAACCAAAATCTAAGCATTACCGCAATATTCAACTATTTACAGGAAATTGCCTGGGAACATGCCGATAAGCTGAAGTATGGCTTTAACCATTTACAGGACAAGGGTTGGATTTGGGTACTCTCCCGCATTGAGGTCGAAATTTACAATCTACCCAAATGGACAGAGGAGTTAACCCTAATAACTTGGCCACGCGGTGCCGATGGAATATTCGCCTTACGCGATTTTGAGTTCTACAACTCGGCCGGCGATAAGGTAATGGCTGCCAGCAGTAGCTGGATTGTGTTGGATATCAACACACGCCGACCCGTTAGGATTAACGATTGGTATATGGGTTTCGATTTTGCCGAAAGGTCTGCCATAGGCCGTGCATCATCAAAAATACAGGAGCAAACCAATGAGCCAGCCTTTACCGAGCAGTTCGATGTGCGCATTGGCGATATGGATATGAACCAGCACGTGAATAACGTAAGGTATATCGATTGGGCCTACAACACCTTTACCATTGAGCATTTCCGTAAATTTATCCCAACAAAAATCATTGTGAATTTCAATGCCGAGGGCAAATCGGGCGATATTGTAAAGGTGGAGCGCTACAGCGTTGATGAGAACATCAGCATCGTAAACATTGGCCGAACCACCGACTCCAAAAACCTCTGCAAGTTGGAATTCTGCTGGAACGAAAAACCTGTGTAATATTCGTATTTATTTGTGTTATCTGTGGTCTATATTGAACACGGATGACACAGATTTAAAATTACACAGAATATCACAGATTTAACGCCGAGTTACCCAAAATTGTAATTCTTCAATCCCTTATTTTCTAAATTTACCTAATCTTCTCAATTTCTTAATCCCTTATTCTCTCATTAACTTATTCACTAACTCTCCATTTCTCCAATAACTTATTCTCCCAATATCTCATTCCCCCATTGTTATACCAACAAATTCCGTATATTAGTAAGCAAATAAACTTTTGAGAGTATGCTAACCGAATTGGACTTGAAACAGTTGGAGGAGAAAGGTATCACTCCCAACGACCTGATGGCTCAGGTTGAGTCGTTCCGCAAGGGTTTTCCCTATTTACGCATTGTTAAACCAGCCACCGAGGGCGATGGTATTATTAAGCTCGACCCCGAGGAGGTTGATAACCTCATTGACCTTTACAAAGCGTTCGAGGGTAGCCGGTTGAAATTTGTTCCAGCCTCGGGTGCAGCAACCCGAATGTTTAAGCACCTTTTCGAGTTCCGCGAGGAGTTCCCTGTAAAGGGCATGGAGTGTTTTACCGATAAAACCTTCAACTCCATATTCTACTTTTTCCAGCATATCCACAAGTTTCCGTTCTACGATAAGCTCTACAACGAGCTCTGGAGCATTGGCTACAAAATGGAGGAGTTGCTGGAGAATCACGATTACCTACCTATTATCGATTCTCTCTTAAACTCCGAAGGGTTAGACTACGGTTTTCTGCCCAAGGGATTGATATACTTCCACAAGTACGGCGATATATCGCGCACAGCGCTTGAGGAGCACTTGGTGGAGGGAGCACAGTACGCCCGCGATATTCACGGAAACGTAAATATCCATTTAACCGTATCGCCCGAGCATCGCGCTGGGTTTAATGCGTTGGTGGAGCGTGTAAAAAGCTTCTACGAGAACCACTACGAGGTAACGCTACATATCACATTCTCGGAGCAGAAACCCTGCACCGATACCGTGGCCGTTGATTTGCAGAACGAGCCATTCCGCAATATCGATGGCACTCTGCTATTCCGCCCCGGCGGACATGGAGCGCTTATTGAGAACCTGGGCGATTTGGATGCCGATATTATCTTTATCAAGAATATCGACAATGTTGCGCCCGACCACCTAAAACCCCAAACCATACGCTACAAGAAAGCATTGGCGGGGCTGCTGATTAGTTACAGGAACCTGATATTCGATTACCTGCGCCGATTAACCGAAACCACAGATATTACCGACGATTTAATAGCCGAGATTTTAGACTTTACCACCGATGAGCTCTGCGTGGTACCGCCCGCAAACTTTGAGGCCAAGAACAAGGCCGAAACCATAGCCTACTTGGTTGAAGTGCTAAACCGCCCCATACGCGTATGCGGAATGGTGAAGAACCAGGGCGAGCCCGGTGGTGGCCCATTCTGGGCTGAGAACTCCAACGGAACAGTCTCCTTGCAGATTGTGGAGAGCTCGCAGATTGATTTAAAGGATGCACGCACTAAAGCCATATTCGACCAATCTACCCATTTTAACCCGGTTGATTTGGTTTGCAGCACCAAGGATTACAAGGGTAATAAGTTCAATTTACATAGTTTCCGCGACCCCGAAACAGGCTTTATATCCGTAAAAAGCAAGGATGGCAAGCAGTTAAAGGCATTGGAGTTGCCAGGATTATGGAACGGCGCAATGAGCAACTGGAACACCATATTTGTGGAGGTACCGCTGGCCACTTTTAGCCCCGTAAAAACCGTAAACGATTTGCTCCGTAACGAGCATCAGGGATGCGGAAAGTAATACAGTAATATATGTAACCTTGAACTGTCATTCCTGCGAAAGCAGGAAATGAAATTCGGCGGAGCCAATCTCAAACTTAATAGTAGGTCTTAACTAAACGATATTGATAATTTTGTAATTAATAATGCATTTTTGGCAAGGCGCAGCATAACCGTTGCGCTTTTTGTTTTTAAATACTATTCAAAACACCACTTCACCAAATAACTCAATAACTTAATCTCTCAATACCCAATTTTCGTCACCATTCACCCGTCACTCGTCACTTATCTTCAAAAATATAGGTAACAATTTCACCCTCAATCTTATTAAGCAATAAACAGTGGTAAATTTATTATGAAGTATTTAATGGATTTGCTACTTTAGTGTAAGATAAATTTAACTATAAAGTATATTTATTAGTATTAAAGAAAGGATATAAATACTTTTAGTGAATTTACATGTAAGTTGGGTATAATACAAATAAACTAACGAGACACTCTATAAATGGAAAAAGTTCAAAAATTTACAAGTCGATTATTTTTAACGGCGACAATAACATTTATTGGATTAATATCTGCAATAATCACAATTTACGCTTTCTATTTTCAAAATGGAAAGACAAGTTTAAATTATGAAATAGTTACAAATTCCAATGTATATGATATTAATACAAATATCTCAAAATTAGATATTCTATATGATAGCACTAGTTTAAAAAAGAAGAATGAGAATTTACGAGTAATAAGCATTAAAGTGAAGAATAATGGGAATGTTGATATTTTGAAAACTTTTTATGATAATAGGTCACCATTAGGATTAACGATAAGAAACGGTTATATCGTTGAATTACCAGAAATAGTAGAAACATCAAATGAGTATCTTAAGAAAAACTTAGAAATTAGGAAGGATAGTTCAAATCGTATATTCTTTTCAGATGTGATTTTAGAACAAGAAGAGTATTTTGAAATTAAATTTTTAGTACTTCATAAGACTGACCAGAAGCCAACTATAGAACCTTTTGGAAAGGTTGCAGGAGTTAAAAATATTAATCTTATTAATTCATCTGAGGTTGTTCCAGAAACTACTTTTTGGAATAAGGTGTTTATTGGAAATATATTTGTTCAATTAGTAAAAGGACTATTTTATTTTATCGTTGTTTTTATTTTAATAATTGCGAGCGTATTATTATCAGAATATGTTACCAAGAAAGCCCATATACATAAGAAAAGGAAGCTTATTAAAGCATTTAAGGAGTCAACAAAATATAAGCATAAAAAAATTAATGATGTAATTTTCGAGAGTTTTGAAGAAGAAAGCCTAAAGCATTTAAAACAAATGTTTGGCCTTCTTGCTGATGAGAAAGGGATAAATGAAATGTATCAAAGATGGCAGGAAATTCTAAAAATTAAAGAAGAAAAAGAAGCTATTGTCAAGGATTACGTGAGTATTAGAGATATAACACTGCCAAATGGATATAAAGCATCAAGAAAAGATGAAATTGAAAACAAATATTTAAACACCTTGATTGACCAAGGTTTTATTATATCAAGCAATAATGGTATTCTTATCGTAAACAAAGACCTTAAGAAAACACTTGAAAACTTCATTGAATTTATTAAGGAATCTAATTTTAAAGAGAATAATGGGGATATGGAGAGAATTATTTATTCCAATGAAATGGATAATCGTTTAGTGAAAAATGAATAATGTACTGTGGCTGACACGCGCTCATAAAACATAGCGGTTTTAGTGCAATTTTCAAGTTCAGTCCTCGCTGGCAAGGTCAGTAACGGTAGATAAGTTCGCAGCTACGAAATCTGCTACGTTTCATACTGCCAAGCGTTATGGGCAAGTTTAAAAAATACTCCGAATAATGAAGACACTTAAGAAATTTATTGCAGGTAATATAATCAGACAGTCAGTTAATGACAATGAAACTGATTTTCATACTCCTGAAAATGTACTTAATTCTTGGACAAATCAATTTAGATTAAGAAAAGAAGATGGTGATAACTCAGGATTGCGGAATCCACAAATTGGAGCATTTCATGCAATTTTATCTCACTGGACTTCTAATTCAGAAATTGGAACGATTGTTTTGCCAACCGGAACAGGTAAAACAGAAACAATGTTATCTGTTTTAGTCTCTGAAAAAATAGCAAAACTATTAGTAATAGTTCCCTCAGACCCATTACGCAATCAAATTTCTAACAAGTTTATTCATTTAGGGTTGCTTCGGACTTTATCCATCTTAACTGAATCTGCTCTGAATCCAATTGTTGGAACAATAAATAAAGGATTTCCTTCCGAAATTGAATTATCAAATTTTTTATCTAATTGCAATGTAGTTGTTGCAACAGCAAGTATAATATCGAGAATAAGTTTAGATTTTCCAGATATACTGAAAGAATCATTTTCCCATATTTTCATTGACGAGGCACATCACACTGAAGCGAGTTCATGGAATAAAATTAGATTAATATTCAAAGAAAAATTAATAATTCAATTTACAGCCACTCCGTTCCGAAATGATAATAAAAAAATAGAAGGGAAAATTATATACAATTATCCATTAAGAAGGGCTCAACAAGAAGGATATTTTAAAGCAATTAATTTTCAAAAAATATATGAATACAATAACAAAGACAGAGCTCTAGCAGAAAAAGGTATAGCCCATTTGCGTATAGATAAACAACTTTATCCTCATATTTTGCTTGCAAGGGTAAGCAACAAGAAAAGGGCTGATGAAGTGTTTGAAATTTATAATGAATATAGTCCTGAATTTCGTGTTGTTAAAATATATTCTGGTATAAGTATCAGAAATTCTCGAGATATTCAAAGGCGTATTTTAGCTTTAGAGGTAGACATAATAGTCTGTGTTGACATGTTAGGCGAAGGTTTTGATTTGCCTAATTTAAAAATTGCTGTTTTTCATGACATAAGACAAAGTTTACCAATTACGTTACAGTTTGTTGGTCGTTTTACAAGAACTAGTTACGATTTGGAATTAGGCAATGCAACTATAATTGCCAATCTTGCTGATGTTGAGGTAAATGAAGAATTAGATGCATTATATGCTAGAGACCCAGATTGGAACGTATTATTACCATTATTAAGTGAAAATAGGACACAAAACGAAATTGACCTATACAATTTTGTAATTGGATTTAGAGATAATGAGGATTTCCCAGTATCAATACAAAGTTTAAAACCTGCTTTAAGCACTGTCGTTTTTAAAAATAATACTGATGGATGGTTTCCAACTAATTATATAAATGGGATTTCTAATCCAGATTCATTTGAACTTATTAGGCATAACTACAATCAAGATGAACGGAC
>CAZTVY010000133.1:0-7548 GCA_964617235.1 uncultured Rikenellaceae bacterium
CCGCAATAGTCAAAATCCTTCACGAGGTGCAACCATCCATTGGCTGGTATATTCGTGAACCGGAAATAATTGATCATCTTAAAAAGCATAGAAACAACCCTTACTATTTAAGTTCTGTTCAATTCGACTTAAAAAAACTAAAAATCAGCAATGATTTAAATGAAACAATAAAAAACTCGGATGTTGTTGTTTTTGTTGTCCCGGCCTCATTCATTAAAATATGGATGGAGCCACTTAAAGTTAACTTTGATAACAAATTCGTTCTTTCAGCAATTAAAGGTATTATTCCTGAAGATGACTCAACCATTGCAGAGTATTTTAACAGAACCCACAATGTGCCATACGACCAAATTGGAATAATTAGTGGGCCAAGTCACGCGGAGGAAGTTGCATTGGAACGATTATCTTATCTAACCTTCTCATGCAAGGACAGGGAGCACGCCAAAGAAATTTCTTCGCTATTTGACTGTCACTATATAAAAACAAACACTGGCACAGATATATATGGCACAGAGTACAGCGCCGTTCTAAAAAATATTTATGCCATTGCTGCGGGTATTGCACACGGGCTTGGATATGGCGACAACTTCCTCTCTGTGCTTATAAGCAACTCTCAACGCGAGATTGAACGTTTTCTTAAGAAAACATACCCCAGCAAACGTAGAATGTGCACCTCAGCATATTTAGGCGATTTGCTTGTAACTACTTATTCGCAATTTAGCCGAAACAGAACGTTTGGAACCATGATTGGCAAAGGTTACTCTGTAAAATCGACCATGTTGGAAATGAATATGATTGCCGAAGGGTACAATGCTTCTAAGTGCATTAAGGAAATCAACTCAAAATACAATGTAAGGATGCCAATTGCCGATGCTGTTTACAATATACTTTATGAAAACATATCACCTGCAATAGAAATGAAACTCTTAACCGATAAACTAAAATAGTAATTCATTAATATCAATACATATGAGCGAACTTAAAGTAAATCTTAACAATATCTTCGATTTTGTATCAAAGGAAGAGGTTAACTCCTTTAAGAGCAAAATTGAGAAAAGTCAATCGTTACTGGAGAAAAAGACTGGTAAGGGAAATGACTTTTTGGGCTGGTTAAATCTACCAAGCAACATTCCAAGCAAACAAATTTCAGAAATTGAAAAAATTGCTGAGGAGTTCAGAACTAAAAGCGACATTGTCGTAGTCATTGGAATTGGAGGTTCTTACCTTGGAAGTAAGGCTGTAATTGAGGCTCTAGGAAATAGTTTCTCGCAGCTAAACAGCAATGGCAATCCACATATAGTATTTGCAGGGCAAAATATTTGCGAGGACTACCATGCCGAACTTTTGGAGTTACTTAATCATAAGCGATACTCAATTGTTGTTATCTCAAAATCGGGAACAACTACAGAACCTGCTATTGCATTCAGGTTATTAAAACAACACTTGGAAAATAAGGTTGGTAAATCAGAAGCCGCAAACCGAATTGTAGCAATAACAGACCAATCCAAAGGAGCACTTCGTAAACTTGCCGATACCGAAGGCTACCGCACATTTGTAATTCCTGATGATGTTGGAGGGCGTTACTCCGTTTTAACGCCTGTAGGGTTACTCCCAATTGCTATTGCAGGTTTTGATATCAAAAAACTTGTTGAAGGCGCTACAAAGGCTCAAGCAGACACTGCAGCAAATGTTCCCTTTGAGCAAAACAAGGCTTGCCAATATGTTGCCGGACGCAATGCGCTTTACAACAAGGGCAAGAATTTAGAGATAATGGTAAACTACACACCAAAACTTCACTACTTAACCGAATGGTGGAAGCAACTTTACGGTGAAAGTGAAGGCAAAGAGAACAAAGGGATATTCCCCGCCGGAGTTGATTTTACTTCAGATTTACACTCTATGGGTCAGTACATCCAGGAAGGCGAGCGCATGATATTTGAAACAGTAATCTCGGTTGAAAATTATTCACACAAACTAACCATACCAAACGACCCTGAAAACCTTGACCAACTAAATTTCCTATCGGGCAAGCGCTACTCTGAGGTAAACAAAATGGCAGAACTGGGAACAATTGCGGCTCACAACGATGGTGGTGTTCCTTGCATTTCCATTAGCATACCCGAGCTATCGGCATACTGGATTGGATACACACTATACTTCTTTGAAAGGGCCTGCGCAATAAGTGGCTATGTTTTAGATGTAAATCCATTTGACCAACCAGGTGTTGAAGCCTACAAAAAGAATATGTTTGCGCTACTTGGCAAACCTGGTTTTGAGCAGGAGGGAAAAGATTTAAGGAAACGTTTAGGAATATAATGCAGAAGGGGGCTCTCGCCCCCTTTTTTATGACCTTTTCTTTATTTCGTCTCTAATTTTTGATGCTCTCTCGTAATCTTCATTCATAATAGCCTCTTCGAGCATAGTGTTAAGTTCAGGAACCGAAAGGCGTTTAATCTGCTCCGTGAAGGTATCCTTGGGTTTGCTTTCAGTAGGGGTTTTACTTGCTTCGGCAGGTTCGTCAACCTCTTCAATTTCAAGGGTGATGCCTGCTTTCTCCATTATCTCGTCGGTGGTGTAAATTGGGCAGCTAAAACGTAAGGCCAACGCTACAGCATCGGAAGTTCTGGAATCTATATATATTTCTTTGTGGCCGTTATCGCAGTGAAGTTTCGAGAAAAACACACCTTCCTCCAACTTGTAAATCTGTACCTCTACCAAGTTAATGGTATATGCTTTTGCAAAATTCAGGAAAAGGTCGTGTGTTAAGGGTCGTGGAGGTGTAAGTCCTTCGAGCTGAATTGCAATGGCCTGGGCCTCGTATCCGCCAATAATAATTGGAATTCGCCTGCTTCCATTCTCCTCGCTAAGCACAAGTGCATATGCGCCCGACTGAGTTTGGCTGTATGAAATTCCAAGAACACTTAGTTTTACCTTACCCATTGCTTAAATCAACTTTTAACTAAACCACTAGTTTTTGTAATTTTTGTTGAAGGTTATCCCATATACAAACCTACATTAATTTTTTCAAAACTCCCAAATCAACCCAATGAAATTATTGTCGATACAAAATGGTTAAAACCTAAAATAAATAAATGGTTGAATATCGGCTGTTCGGAATTGTATGATAAGAACAACAACTATTAGTATAACCAATCCTTTAACCAAAATGTTCGCATCAATGAATTTTCCACGATACCATTCCTTGAAACCAAATGGAAGCCAATGGATTGCAAAACCAATCAATATCAACAGGAATATCCCATAGTACGATTTTGTTATCTCAATCAAAGATTCACCGCCAAACCTGTTGAAAATTTGATTTAGCACTTGCTTTGCGCTCTCCATGCTTTCGGCACGGAAAAAAATCCAGGAGAAACAAACAAGATTGAATGTTAGAATTGCTCCAAAAATCTTCCGCCAATTACTACCAATAAATTCAAAAGTTGGTACATACTTGCTCCAAAGTTTATGGAGCGCTAATCCTACCCCGTGAATTCCGCCCCAAATAACAAACTTAAGGTTTTCTCCGTTCCATAAGCCACCCAACAGCATAGTTATCATTAGGTTGATATACATTCTTGCACTCCCCTTTTTATTTCCACCCAGCGGAATGTAAAGGTAATCGCGTAGCCAAGTTGATAGTGAGATGTGCCAACGATGCCAGAAATCAGTTATGCTTGTTGCCTTATAGGGCGAGTTAAAATTGATTGGCAAACGGAATCCAAGTAGCATTGCCAAGCCTATGGCAATATCGGTATATCCAGAAAAGTCGCAGTAAATCTGTAACGCATAGCCGTAGGTTGCCATCAAATTTTCGAAGCCAGAATAGCTTAGCGGATTATCAAAAACCCTATCAACAAAGTTGATTGAGATATAATCCGAGATAATCATCTTTTTAATAAGCCCCGCAATTATTAAAAAAGTTGCATGTCCAAACTCACGGGTTGTAAGGCTAAATTCCCGATATAGCTGCGGAATAAATTCCGATGCTCGAACAATCGGACCCGCCACCAATTGCGGGAAGAATGAAACGTAAAACCCAAAATCAATTATACTTTTAACAGGAGGTATTTTGCCACGGTAAACATCAACAGTATAGCTTATAGTTTGAAAGGTGTAGAACGATACTCCTACTGGAAGGAATATTGAAGCAGTATCAAAGTTACTACCAAATAAACCATTTGCCCACACCGAAAGATGATTGGTTACTGCAAGGTTGGTTCCAAGGAGTTGATTCACAATGTCGGTGTAAAAGTAGGCATACTTAAAATAGGAAAGCACTCCTAGGTTTACCACTACACTGGATGCCACAAGTATTTTTCGGGTTACCTTGGATTTATAGCGTGGAATTAGTAACCCAAAAATATAATCGCAAACAGTAGAAAATATAAGCAATGAGAAGAATAAACCGCTCGATTTGTAGTAAAAATAAAGGCTGAAAACTAAAAGGTAAGCACTACGAATAACTGGCTTATTGTAAATAAACGAATAGCCAAAAAGTAAAACAGCAAAGAAAATCCAAAATGATATTTTTGTAAAAAGCAACGGGTCGCCTTCGGTGTAACTAAGAATCTGGGTTAGTATGTGAATGATGTAATCCATTGCTTAAATACTAGTGGTTAGTGCTTCGAAAAGTAGTTCTCCTTGCAACTGATATCCTTTTGCGTTCAGGTGAAGTAAGTCTGGTGCAGTTAAGCCCATTCCATTCCAAGTTCTTATACTTCCTTCGCCACCCATTAAAGTATGAAAATCCCAAACACAGCATCCATTCTCAATAGCCGTAGTTATGATTGCCTCTTTTACTAACAAAAGGTTTGGATTTGGATTGGTGCGAGAAACCAAATGGTCGCCAGGAATTGTGAGCAGTATGGTTGAATTTGGTACAGCCTTTTTTACTCTGACTACCAAACTGTCGAGCATAGAACTAAAAGTGCTAGCATCGAAAAGTGGATGGTAGGCATCGTTGGTTCCTAACGATACAATTACTAGCTGTGGATTTATCAACGCAAGTTGATTCCCTAGGCTGGCAGCACGAAGGTACGATTTAACATCGGCTCCATTCAGTCCCGCAGAATTGTATACAATTTTTGATTTTGAGTTTTCGAGAATCAGTCCAGATATTGATAGTTTTGCGCCTTGGCCTCCAAACTGAAAATTAGCCTCAGAAACAGGACTATCGAACTTCAAATGAACGTGATTTGCATCTTTTGATTTAACATCGAATTTTATTCCTTCTGGCAAAACCTCTATCTCATTGCTCTCCGATTCGAATAAAACTGTTATTTCATCAAAATACTTATCGCCATTTTTTTTACTTTTAAGTGATACAGAAAGCGAAGGGTTGATATCGGCAGTTTCCATAATCATACCCGATAAACCTGCGCCAATACACTCATCCGATATTAGCACTTTACGAAAGGTCCAATTGCTATTTGATGTGAACGAATAATCGCTTGGAGAGTTTGTTCCGGCTAAATTGTAAGGGAATACATATCCAACAGAAATAGCAGAGTCGTTGTAGTACGATGAGAGCAACCTACGAACCTCACCTGTAAAGAACCCGGCCTGAATATGCGAGTCGCCTATATGTACTATCCTAAATATTGTTGAATTGCTCGAAGATACGGGCAATTTTGGATTATCTTGGTATGAAATAATTCTGTTTAAACCTAAATTGGGCAATAGCGATAAGCGCTTGAATTTACTATTAATCACCATTGTTTCCGTTGTTTGTGGTATTCCAACAATGAACAATACTAATGCTAGGGTTGTAGCACGAACCACACGTTTTGTTTTATATGGTTTATCTATGCTTTGCATTAGTTACTCTTGTGGTTAGACTGAAAGTTAGAGTACTCATTCAATAGCGAAGCTGTAAACATTTCCGCAATTAACTTTGCTCCACGGAAGTTAAAGTGGGTAAAATCCTTTGTTGCAAGCGATGGGTTCGCATTAACCCACTCGGGCATTGAGTTTTTTCCGCCCATTGCTGTGTAGCAATCCCAAAATGCTGCTCCAGCTCTGAACGCGGCATTACGCTGCGCATTCCTCACCTTCTCTATACTTGGGTAAGATTCAAACTTATCCTCATTCTTGCGCGACATATCCGAAACACCAATGAGCAGAACCGAAACATCGGGCTTGAATGACTTAATGGCTTTAATCTGTCGGTACAGAATTTCCTCGTAGTAGTTGTAGTTATCTAAATTCCCCGGAACAACATTAACGCCGTATTGCAGAATAACGAGTTTTACGTTTAGCAGGTTAAATACAGTTTTTGAAAATTCTGTATCGAACTTAGTGAATACTGCGCCTGAACTGCCCCGCTGCGGAATATTATCGACATAAATACCCCAGTCCGATTCCATTGAAACACCATATACGGTCAAAGGTCCTTTGCCATTGAACTGGAGTTCTAGTTTGTTGGATAATTCAGGGATACTAAATCGATGCTCCGCTATGTTTTCAATTTTGGGCAGCATTTCGGCATCAACAATTTGGTCGTTAACACCTAGTTCCATTAAGTAGGTGGAGTCGTTTTGACCATAGAAAACTCTTAGGCGCTTAAAATGATTGCTACGAGCATCCTTCCCAACCTTTTTGAACTCTATTTTTTCACCATTGGAGCCATCCTCAATTTGTGTTATTCCTCCCAGCAACCCGAATTGGCTAACCTCATTGCCTCCATCGTGCAGACTTGTATAGCGCCAATCGCCCGATACGGAATGTTTCACATTCAAAGGTTGATAGCTTTGCGGATAACCTGGGATAATCCCAACACCATTTCCGCCAAACCTTGCTTGTAGCGCCGAACGGATAAACATTGTTATTCTATCGCCCTCAATCTGCGAATCGCCAAAGTGCATTACCCTAACTTGCTCAGTTTTTGTTTTCCCTTCTGCTAAGTATACAAAGAAGTCTTTAAGTGCAGATTTGTTATTATCGGCAAATTCAATGGGAATAATTCTTTCTTTTAGTAGTTCTGGAGTTATTGGAGATGGTTTGATTGGTTCTATAGTAGAATCGGCAACTTGAGCAACCAGTAAACTGTCAGGCTTAACCTCTATAGCCTCCGTAACCTCTATGCTATTGGCAACTTCTATTTGTTCTTTTTTGATTTCTAAAGTGTCACTTTTAGGCGATTCACCAATAATAGCCAGTTTGACCTTATCAATGTTGGGATACCGTATGTTGAAATCTCCAAAGTTAAACCCACCCTCTGGCACAAACCAAGCCACACCTAATAACACAAGCATTATTAGGGTAAGAAAAATCAGGGTTTTTAGCGGTTTGAACATTGGCGAACCATAAATCTAGGGTTAAAAATAGAAGAATTTATTAAACTGAACTATAGGATTTAGTAATAATGAGAGTTTCATTCTGGAAAATTTATGGATTTACGTAAACATTGGAGGTTGCAATAGGTTTATATTTTTATTATCTTTCACCAAATTTAAAGGGAATGTATAAGATTTATCATAACCCACGTTGTAGAAAAAGCCGGGAGGGTTTGGAGTACCTGAAAACCAAAACAAAAGAGTTCGAGGT